>JAKAHU010000232.1 GCA_021825385.1 Chloroflexota bacterium
GCCGGTGCTGACGGGCCAGGTCCAGGGCGAGTCGTCCCTGCATCGCCGCCAGCAGCCGCGTCCCGGGTCGAGTCGCGAGGATCCGCTCGATCAGCCTGAGACTGGCCAGGTTGTCCTCGACATAGAGAAACGTCGTGCGTGAGGCGGCGGTGGCACCAACCGGGCCGGCCGCCGAACGCTCGTGCTCTGCTCCGGCCGGGCCGGCGGGGGCGAGCGGGAGTTCGATCCAGAATGTGCTCCCGGCGCCAAGCTCGCTCTCGACCCCGATCGAGCCGCCCATCGCCTCGACCAGGCGGGCCGAAAGGGCCAGCCCGATCCCAAGTCCGGCCGGCCGGCGGCCGGCGGAACCGGCGGGGCCGCCGTCGCGCTGTTCGAACGGGGCGAACAGGGCCCGCTGGCGCTCCGGGGCGATGCCCGGGCCCATGTCGGTGACCGACAGGCGGAACCGATCGACGTCCGTCACCGTACCGGCGATCGTTACCGAGCCCTCCTCCCGGTTGTAGGTGATGGCGTTCCGCAGCAGGTTCAGCACGACCTGCTGGAGCCGCCTCCGGTCAGCCAGCACGGCCGGCAGGCGCTCGATCTCCGCCGGCAGCTCGAGCCTGATCCCGCGCCCGGCGGCCATTGGACCAACCAGGTCGGCCGACTCGCGGATCACTTCCTCAACGCTCACCGGCTCGATCGAGAGGGTCAGCTCACCGGCCTCGACGTGGCTGAGATCGAGCACGGTGTCGATCATCTCGAGCAGCGAGCGTCCGGCCCGCATGATGTGCGTCACTGCCTCCCGGTCGTCGGCTGAGAGCTCGGATCGTTCTAGGAGCTGACCGAAGCCGAGGATCGCGTTGAGCGGGGTGCGCAGGTCGTGGCTGACGCTCGAGAGGAACGTGTTCTTGGCCCGGCTGGCCTCCTCGGCCTGTTCCTTGGCCTGGCGCAGTTCGGCGGTCCGCTCGGTGACCCGGGTCTCGAGCTCGGCGGCCAGGGCGCGGTAGCGATCCTCCGAGCGGCGCAGCTCCGCCTGGCTCCGGACATACGCGTCGATGTCGCCGGTGAGCCCGCGGAACCGGAATGCGACCAGGCTGACGATCGCGAGCGCCGCCAGCGCGGCCAGGATGTCGTCAAGCGGCCAACCTTCATGCGGCGCATCGGCCAGGTGGCTGAGCAGCGCCGCGCTGATCAGGTGGAGGGCGACCGCCACCGAGGTGAGGGCAAGGAGTGAGCGCCGCCAGCGGAGATTGACCAGGGGCGGGCCGCTGCCGAGGGCCACCAGCCGCGCCATCGACGGGTGGAGGACGGCGGCGCCAGCGAGGCCGAGGGCGAGCACCGCCAGGGGCTGGTCCACGGCGGCCCCCGGTTCCCGGCCGATCGCGGCCAGCCCGGACGAGGTGTCGGCCGCGAGCTGGCTGGCGATCGCGCCCAGGAGGAGGCTGAGCGCGGGCAGCTGCGACCCGGGCTTGCAGGCGAGCCAGAGGAGACCGGCCAGGAGGGCGAGATCGGCCACCGGGTACGCCCCCAGCACGAGACGCGTGGTCGGCGAGAGAGCCGTCGCCTCGAGCACCGCTCCGAACGGGTAGAGAAAGAGGAAGAAACCGATCGCGGCCGCGACCACGAGCGCGTCGATCAGGCTGTCCAGGTCCGATCCGACCGGGCGCCTCGCGTGCCTGGCGACCGCCAGTCCGATCCCGATCGCGAACAGGAGGTAGGCGCCACCATGGAGCGCGTCCGGGAGCGATGGAGCCGGGAGGGGAGCGAGGATCCCGGACGCGGCGCCCGCCACGATCGCGCTCCCAGCCAGGTAGAGGGCGAACCCGGCCGCCACCAGGCGCCAGGCCGTCCTGGGCTCCGGCCGGTAGGCGCGGATCGCCCAGGCGAGCGCGACGATCACCGACCCCTGGCTCGCGAGCAGGATCAGGGCCTGGGCCGGGCTCGCATCGCGCAGCACGGCCGACCCGACCGCCGCGGCGACGAGCAGGAGCAGATAGCGCAGCCAGAGTGGCGGATACACACGGCGACCTGAAGGCGGCGGTTGGATCGAGAGCAGGGTAGTCAGGCGTCGCCCTCCCCAGCCATCCCCCGATCGTCCTGGGCTGGCGTCGCGGGGTGGCTCTGTCCGAGCAGCTCGTCCACGAGGGCGAGGAACTCCTCGATGTCGAGGGGCTTGGTCAGGTGCGCCCGGGCTCCGGCGGCGATCGAGCGCTCTTCCTGGTCCGAGCGGGCATCGGCGCTCAGGACGACGATCGGGATCTGCCGCGTTGCCGGGTCTGCCCGAAGGCGGGCGAGCAGCTCGCCGCCCGGCAGGTCGGGCAGGTGGAGATCGAGCAGGATCAGGTCCGGGCGATGCTCGCGGGCGAGCTCCAGGCCCAGCTGGCCGAGCATCGCCGGGAGGAGGCGGATGTTCGGACGGCGGGCGAGCACCCGCTCGACCAGGCGCAGGTTCGCGGGGTTGTCCTCGATGTGCAGGATCGTGCCGCTCGGACCGACGGCCGGACGGGCAACCGCGGGCCCGCTCGATGGGCCGGGAGCGGTGGGGCCGGCGGTCCGGGCCGGTTGTTCGTCGGCAGTTCGCACGTCGGCCGGGGCGATCGGCAGCTCGATCCAGAACGCGCTCCCCGCCCCGGGCGTGGAGTCGACGCCGAGCCGGCCTCCCATCTGCTCGGCCAGCCCCTTCGAGAGGGCGAGCCCCAGACCGGTCCCCTCGATCCCCGAGGCCTCCGCCCCGAGTCGGTCGAACGGTGCGAAGAGCCGGGCCTCCTGGGCTGTCGTCAGGCCGGGGCCCTCGTCGGCGACCGTGATCCGGAGCCGGTCAGCGCCGGCCGGCTCGGCCGTGACGCGGACCGTGCCGCCCGGGCGGTTGTACTTGACCGCGTTCGAGAGCAGGTTCAGGAGGACCTGCTTCAGGCGCTGGCGGTCGGCCATCACGTGGTCGTCGGGCGGGACCTCGGGCAGGATGACCCTGAGACCGTGCCCGGTGGCCAGGGGTGCGATCAGGCCGGCCACCTCCTCGATCATCCCCCGCACGCCGACCGGCTCCGGCAACACCGGCAGCCGGTTGCCCTCGATCCGGCCGATGTCGATCAGGTCGTCGATCAGCCGCAGCAGGTGTCGGCCGGCCCGCTCGATCTGGCTCGCGCTCTCGCGCTGGTCAGGGTCGAGGTCGTCGGCGCGCAGGAGCTGGGCGAAGCCGATGATCGCGTTCAGTGGCGTGCGCAGCTCGTGGCTGACCCGGGACAGGAAGTCGCTCTTGGCCCGGTTCGCCTCGTCGGCCACGGCGCGGGCCGCCTCCGCCGTCGCGCGGGCCTCGTCGGCCGCCGCGCGGGCCGCCTCGAGCTCGGCCAAGGCCCGAGTCAGTGTGGCCGTCCGCTCCTCGACCCGCTCCTCGACCGAAGCCGCCATCTCGTCGAACGTGCGTGCCAGGCGGCCGATCTCGCCACCGGCCCCCGCCAGGCCGGTTCGCGCGGTGAGGTCGCCCGCGGCGAGCCGCTCGGTGGCCGCGATCAGTGAGCGGACCGGGTCGAGCACGAGCGCCCGCGCGCCCAGCCAGGCGATCAGCAGCCCGAGCGCCAGGACGATCCCGAGACCGACCAGCCCGATCGTGAACCCCTGGTCAGCCGTGGCGTAGAGCGCGGCGCTCTCGAAGCCAACCGAGAGGTAGAGAGGGTCACTGCCCGGGATGGCGAGCGTCCGGAACGCGTAGACCCGGGTGATGCCGTCGACGCCTGCCTCCTCGATCGAGCCGCTGCCGGAGTCCTGCATGGCCTGGACGAGAGGCGTCTCGGGGAGCTGCCGGCCGATCCAGGTGGCGGGATCCGGATAGCGGGCGAGGATCGTTCCGTTCCGGTCGCGGAGGGTGATCGTGGCGCCCGGCGGCAGCTCCGATCCGGCCGCGATCTGGCTCAGCCTCGACAGCCGGATCGCGGCATACACCACGCCCCGGAGCGTCCCGTTTGAGTCGAGCAGCGGATAGCCCGCGTTCAAAGTCGGTTCGCCCACGATCCGGCCAACCTGAAACTCGCCGAGCGCGAAGCCGCGCGTTTCGATGGTGCGACGGAAGTAGCCCCGGTCCGCGATCGAGACCGGACCAGGTGGTGGGACGGCGCTGCAGACGACGTTGCCGGCCGAGTCAGCGACGCCCAGGTTCGCGTAGCCGGGATAGGCCGGCAGGAGGCGGGCGAGGAACGCGCTGCACTCGCCGTCCGAGGCCCGGCTGACGACGGGCGTGGCCGACAGTGCGAGCAGCAGGTCCCGGGTGGCGACGATCAGCTGCTCCTGGCCCCATGCGGCCAGAGTGGCGAGGCGCCGCGTCTCGGCGATCGCGTTGGCGCGGGCCTGGTCGCGCTCGACCTGCGCCCGACCGACGACGAACAGGAGCAGCGGCAGGAGGGCCAGGACGGCGAGGACGACCAGCCGGGTCCGGAGGCCCGTCCGTCCGATCGCCCTGACGAGCCGGCCGGTCACCGTCGGGGTCCCGGGTGGCGGCGTCTCGTCGACAGGTTGCCGGGCGGGCGGCGGGTCGGCGCCCGGGGGACTGGGACGCCACGTCTTGGGCCCTGGCGCACCAGGGGGCAGTGCTCCTGCTGTACTGCGCGCGCGGTGGGCGCCCTGGCACCGGAGGGCACAGGGTTCTGGCGACGAGGAGGCGGCATGATCGAGAGGGTGCCGGATTCCTGGAGCTCGCTCAAGGCCACGTTCTGGTCGGTGGTACTCCGTACCGTGTGTTGGCGCGCCACGTTAGCACGATTCTGTACAGCACCAGTTGATGCGGCCCCAGGGGGAGTCGGATCCCTCGTTCGGACGCGTCCGCCGCCCGGGGCAGACGGGTCTCGTCCCACCGGTACCTGGCCGCGCACCGTGCCCGGGGTACACTCGGGGCGTGGACGACGATCGCTGGGAGCCTGGCATGCCCGTGCTCGACCGCCAGCCCGTGCTCGACCGCCAGCCCGTGGGCGTCCGGCAGCCCGTGCGCGTCCGGCAGCCCGTGCTCGACCGGAAGCCCGTGGGCGGGCCGAGGAGTGCCGCGGACTTGCTGCCGAGCCAGCGCGGCCTGCCGCTCCGGTCCGTGCCCGAGACGCGCCCGACGCCGCTGCAGCGGCACTACATCAGCCTCTCGGTCGTCGCCTTCCTCTGTGGAGCCGTGGCGATCAGCGCGCTCGAGCTCGGCGTCCCGCTCGGTAGCCCGCTGGTCAAGCTGTGCGTCCTGGTCGGCGGTCCGATCCTCCTGGCCACGACCGCCGACGCCGGTCTGCGCATCTGGCGGTCGGCCTGGGCCTGGATGCCGGTCGATCGTGGCCGGGGGTGGTTCCGGCTGAGCTGGGTCGTCGTGGTCGTCCTTGGCCTGGCGGCCCTCGCCGCCGCGATGCTGGTCGTGATCGCGGCATGACCAGGCCCGCATGAGCCGCTCGGAGCGCGCCGCGAACCGGCGGCCGGTTGGCCCGCCGGCCATCGGGCGCGGTCTCGACGGCCGCTCGACCGACCTCCCCTCCGGCCGGGGCGTCCCGGACTGGCTGGCGGCGATGCTCAACTACTGTGCGCGCTGCGGTGGGCGGCTCGCGTTCGGGCCGGTCGACGGCGACGACCGCCACCGGCTCGTCTGTCAGGCCTGCGGC
>JAKAHU010000015.1 GCA_021825385.1 Chloroflexota bacterium
GGTGGCGACGAAGTCCACGGGCATCAGGTCGACGATCCGGACCGGACGGTGGCCGGCCCGCGGACCGTAGTCGGTGACGACCCGCTCGACGCAGCCACCGGCGCCGCAGACGACGACGATCGTGCCGCGGGGCAGGCGCATCGCCGTCGTGCCGTTGTCGTACCAGGTCGCCCAGCCGGAGATCGTGTAGCGCGGCGGCTTCCACTCCGAGACCGGCGCGGCCGGGGGCTGCTTCACCTTCGGCTTGGCCGCCGGGGCCCGGCGCGCGGCGGGCTCGACGAGCTGCGCCCCCGGCTCGAGGTAGCCGCTGGAGCGCTGGGCAGCATCGAGCGGACGGACAACCGGAGTTGAGCCATCGCTGATCGCGCCGATCCGGAGTGCCTGGAACGCCGCTGCCGGTACGGCCTGGTCGGGGCTCGGGGTGCGCGAGCCGGCCAGGCCTGGCAGGGCGACCAGCGCGAGGGCGGCGGTGAGCACCGCACCCGCGACAAGCGTCCTGGGTCGCACTGGAAGGTGAACGATACGCGATCCGGGGCGGGCGCGCCAGATGCGACGATCCGCGCCGGCGGCGCGACCGGTCAGCCCGGCGCCGGGCGGTCAGCGGACGACGATCACCGCACTCCCGCCGGTGGCGGGCTGGCTGTCGACCTGACCGGTCCCGGTCTCGTCCCAGGCCAGGACGGAGAGCCGGCTCCCCTCCCCGTCCTGGCCGGGCGGGGTCGCCCAGGCGAGCCGACCGTCAGCCAGCGAGAAACCGGCCAGGGCGGGCACGTCGAGGAGCGGGCTGCGCGTGAGGTCGACGCGGCCAGTCGGCCCGTCGATCACGAGCAGGCTGAGCCGGCCCAGCCACGGGTTCACCGGATCCCCGATCCAGACCGCCAGGCGCGTGCCGGTGAAATCCCAGTGGATGTCCCACTCCCTCGGCCCGACCGTGGTGCCGGCCGGACCGGGCGGACTCGACGGCAAGAGCGGGTCCGGACCGGTCAGCGGCGTGAACGGGGTCGCCGACGGCGACGGGAGCGGCGATTCGGCACCGGCCTGACCCTGACCGCCGGGAGACGCGGTGCCAGGGACGGCGCTCGCCGACCCGGAACCGGCCGGGCTCGGGGAGCTGCCTGACAGCAGCTCGAGAACCGTCGGCTGTGGTGTCGGGACGGCCAGGTGCGGTGTCGGAACCGCCAGCAGGATCGACCGGCGGGTCAGATCGGCCCGACCGAGCCGATCGAGGGCCCCACTCGCGCCGGGCGCCTCGCCCGTCGGCGCCTCGTCCGTCGGCGATTCGCTTGGACCGGGCGACCCGCTTGCACCGGGCGACTGATCCAGCCAGGGCGACTCGCTCGGCTCTGGTGACCCGCTCGGCCCGGGCGGCGAGCCGGGTGCCGGCGTCGGCAGGGTCAGGGTCAGCCCGCCCGACGGGCCGGGCGCCGGCTGGAGCGTTCCCCCGGTCAGCCACGACCAGGGCGCGATCACGAGCTGGCCCTCGAGCGGCTGCCAGGACGATGAGCCCGCTTCGAACCCGAGCGATCCGCTCCAGTAGACGACGTACCGGCCGGACGGATCGAGGACCGGGCGCCAGGCCGGGACCGGGAGCTCCACCCGCTGGCCGGTCGCCGGGTCGAGGACGAACGAGACCGCTTGGCCGGTCGGGACGGGCGTCGGCGAGGGCGACGCACCGGGGCCGAGATCGGGCGAGGGACCGACGCCCGATGAGCCGCCGGGCAGACTGGAGGCGGCGGGCGACGGCGGGGCGGGTGTCGGGGCCGGCGTCGGGGCCGGCGTCGTCGTGGGCACCTCGGACTGGTCCGGAGCGGGCACCTCCGACCCGCCCGGCGCCGGCTCACCCGGAACGAGAACCCCGTCCGGCGGTGCGACGAGCGCGTCGGGAACGGCACGGCTGCCCAGGATCAGGCCCCCGAACCAGGACGAGAAGACCGAGGCATGGTCGGTCGTCACCGGACGGGCCAGGAGATCACCAACCCGCCACACGTAGATGTCGGGGCCGCGGCTGCCGTCCGCGGGGCGGGCGGTGAAGGCGAACCAGACCCCGTCGGCGGAGTAGGCGGCGCTTTCACCGACGACGATGACGTCGCTGATGATCGCGATCGGGCCGTCCGAAGCCGACGAGGCGGCGGGGCCGGACGACGGGGCCTGGCTCGGTCCCAGCGGCGCGGACGACCCGCTGCTGGGGGACGGCATCGACGGGGCGGGCGGCGAGCCGAGTCGGGCCGGCGGCGAGGCGGTCTCCCCCGACCGCGGCCCCGGCGTGGCCAGGAGTGAAACGGGCGGCGTGAACGGCAGCGGCGGCGTGGATAGCAGCGGCGACGCGATGACCGACGGCGAAGCGGGAGCGGACGGCGACGAAGACTCGAGCGGACCACCCGCAGGCGAGCCACCGGAGGCCTCGGGAGCCGGCGACGACGTCGGCGGAGCCGACGCGATCGCGAACGGCGTGGCGCTCGGGCCGGGCGCGCCCCCGCCGGGCGGCTCGCCCGACACGCCGACGGGCACGACGTAGACCGCGCCGCCGACCGAGCTCGTCGCCCCGTCGAGGACGACCACCTGGGCCTGGCTCGGTGAGCGCAGGACGGCTCGTGGTGCGCTCGTGAGCCGGATCAGCTGGCGCGCCGAGCCGTCGATCGGAGCGCAGTCGGGCTGGGCGTCGGTCGGGCAGACGCGATCGACCGGGGCGACGTTCAGGGCATACGTGCCATCGTCCTGAGGGGCCAGCCAGGCCACGGCCTGGGCGGCGACCGTGACGGGGGTCGGGACGGGCGCCAGGGCGGACGGCCGGCTCGCCTCACCGGCGGGCATCCCCGACCAGTCGCCGATGAGCGAGCTGGCGACGACGACCGCGACCACGAGCGCCCCGGCCAGGGCGCCGTAGGGGACGAGGCGGGCCCGTTCCCGACGGGCCGACCACCGGTCGCCCGGCCGTCGCCCGAGGCCTGACGGATCCCCGACCAGGCCACGGCCACGGCCGTCACGGCGGCGCCGGGTCGAGCGCCGTGCCTCCGCGTCGAGTGCGGCCGCCGTCCGCGCCCACAGATCGCGCGGCGGGACCGGCCCGGGGATGCCCCGCAGGGCCCGGACCGCCACCTGCTGGGCCTCGTAGTCGGCCGCCACCGCCCGGCACGGCGAGCACGCCTCGAGGTGAGCGACCAGCCAGGCCGCCTCCGCCTCGGCCAGCGCCTCCGACAGCCGGACCGCGGCGAGCTGCCGGGCGCGCTCGTGGTCGGAGACCGAACGACCGCGCAGGCGGGCCCGGCGGAGGTGGGTCATCGGGTTGGCCCCGGGTTCGAGCGAACGTCCGCCTCGGCACCCCGCTCGCCGGCCCGTTCCGCGGCGAGGGCCTGGCGGAGGCTCTCGCGGGCGCGGGTGAGGAGGGCGCGGGCGGCGACATGGCTCACCCCGAGCGCGGCCGCCAGTTCGAGGCCGGTGAGGTCGTGCAGCTCGGCCAGCAGAAGCGCATTGCGCTGGCGTTCCGGGATCCGCTCGAGCGCCCGCTGCAGGTCACCCGAGAGATGGACGTCCATGACCAGGCGCTCGGCCGAGGGCGCGCTCCCCCTCGACTCCCCGGTCCAGGGCAGGAAGCGGACGATCTTCCGGCGGCGGAGCTCGTCGAGCGCGACGCGGTGGGCGATCTGGTAGAGCCAGGCCCGGGCATGAGCCCGGTCCTCGAGCGAATCCCAGGCTCGGTACGCCTTGACGAACGTGTCCTGGGTGAGATCGGCCGCCAGTTCCGGCTCCCGGAGCATCCGCAGCAGGTAGGCGTAGATCTCGCCGTGGTGCTGGGCATAGAGCACGTCGATGGCGGCGCGGGCGGTCGTCTCCTCGTGGGTCATCGCCGGCGAAGCGTCGCGCGGACGTCCGACCCCGGCCCGGACCGGGTGGAGGGCGAGGTCGCTGGTTCGGGAGACGGCGCCGGGCGGCTGACCGTGGAACATGCAGACGCGGCTCGAATGACGGGTGAACTGGGGGGGCCGAAGTGGGACCATCCCCTCCGCTCCCCACTGACGCGGCAGCGCGGTCCGATGTGACGGTCCATGTTCTGCCGGTGCCCGATCATCGGTCGGGCTCCAGGCCGCCCGGGCGGACATGGCGGAGCAACTCCTCGACCGCCTCCTCGGGCGAGACCGGGTTCACCGGCAGCCCGGTGCCGAGCTCGAGGCCGGCGATCTCGCGCAGCCGGGGGTGGATCTCCCAGTGCCAGTGGTAGGTGGCGTCGACCCGTTCCCGGAGCGGCGCCGTGTGCAGGACGAGGTTGTAGGGCGGCCCGCCCAGCGTCGCCAGGCGCCCGAGCACCTGGCGCAGGGCCTCCCCGCTCGAGGCGATGTCGGCGGCCGTGGCGCGCCCGAAGTCCGCCTCGTGGCGGCGGGGCACGACCCACACCTCGAACGGTGAGCGCGAGGCGTACGGGGCATAGGCGACGCTCGAGTCGTCCTGCCAGACGAGGCGCTCGCCGCGCACGATCTCCTCGCGCACGGCCCGGCAGAACGGGCACTCGCCTTCGCGGATGACGTAGCGCGCCGCGCCACCGAGCTCCTCGGCGATCCGGTGGGGCACCTGGGGCAGGTCGTACAGGTCGAGGCAGAGGTGGTTCGTCCGCGCCCCGGCCTGGGCGCCCCAGTTCTGAACGACGGCCAGGTAGTCGGTCTGGCCGGCCGCCCGGACGTCGACGAGAGCCGCCTGGCACTGCTCGAGCAGCTCGCGGATCATCCCCAGCCCAACCGCGTGGAGCGGCCGATGCTCGCCCGGGGGCGCCACGACCGTCCGCCAGCTGCCCGAGGCGCGAGCCGAGGCGAGCGCGACCTGGGCGAGGCTGCGCTCGATCGCGCGCGCCTCGACCTCGGTCCCCACGAGGTGGAAGGCGTAGTCCTTGAGGATTCGCAGGCGAACACCCTCGCCGGGCGGCTGGACGCAGTTCTGGCACGCTCCGCCGTCGTCGACCTGGTCGGCGGTCCGCTCGAAGCGGTCGCGGTGGAAGGCGCGGTCGACGACGGTGGCGACCCACCAGCCGGTGATCGCGTCGCGCCGGAGCTCGAACAGCCCGGCCGCCATCAGCCGGTGCTCCGCACGGCCGGTTCGGGAACGCGCTCGAACGTCGCCTCGCCGGCCCTCTCGCCCGCCGTCTCGCCCGCCCGTTCGCCAACCGCGGCTCGTTCCGCCTCGGAGAGCATCGCCTCGAGCTCGGCCCGGACGAGGGCCGGATCGGCCGCCGGCGGGAGCGTGCCCTCGAGGCTGGCCCCGAGGGCGCGGGCAAGGGCCGGGGCGAAGACGGCCGCCGCCCGGGCAACATCGTCGGTCGAGGGTCGGGCATCGGGTCGGCCGGCCTCGCGGGCGATCGAGGTCGAGCGAACACCGGGCATCCCGCACGGGTCGATCAGCTCGAAGTCAGCCAGCTCGACCGAGACGTTGAGCGCGATTCCGTGGTAGCTGATCCCGCGCTCGACCCGGATGCCCAGCGCCCCGATCTTGCGCGGCGCGGGCCCGTCCGGATCGCACCAGCAGCCCGGGTGGCCGTCGCGCCGGGCGGCCGCGACCCCGAACCCGGCGCACGTCTCGACCAGCGCCGTCTCGAGCGCGCGAACGAGCGGGCGGAGGAGGAGGCCCCGCCGCTCGAGGGCGAGGATCGGATAGGCGACGAGCTGGCCCGGGCCGTGGTAGGTGACCTCGCCGCCCCGCTCGACACGGACGAGCTCGATGCCCCGCCGGGCGAGCTCGGCGGGCGGGGCGAGGACGTGCGACTCGTCGGCATGGCGGCCGAGGGTGAGCACCGGGTCGTGCTCGAGGAGCAGGAGCTGATCCCCGATCGCGCCGGCGGCACGGGCCGCGACGAGGCGGTGCTGGAGCCGCCAGGCGTCACGGTACGCGGTCCGCCCGAGCCAGCGGACCGCCAGAGGGCCTGGCGCAAAGGGCCCGCCCCCCGGCCGCTCGATCGGCTGCGGCAGGCTCGATCCGTCCATGGCAGCACGATAGCAGGGCGTGGTCTTCTGGCTCAGCTCCGGGGCGGCCGGACGAGGCCGGCCCGGCCGGTGCTCCGGCTCGAACGGGTACCCCGGCCTGCCCCGGCCTGGTCTCGACAGGGTCAGGACGATGGCGCACGATGGCAGCGACGGGGCGGGTGCCCCTCGAGCATGGGGAGGACGAACATGACCGAAGGATCGACCGGGCAGCCGACAGGGGAACCGCCGGTGGCCGGCGGTGGACTCGGCCAGGAGCTGTCGCAACAGGCGGCGGACCTGCGCCAGGGGTTCAACCTGGTCGACTTCCTGATGTTTCGCTACCTGATCACGCCGCCGCTGATCACGGTGATCTACGTTGTCGCGGTCATCTTGATCACGCTGGTCGCCCTCGTCCAGCTGAGCGTCAATGTCCTCGCCGACCTCCTCGGATGGGTCCTGGCGATGCTCTGGGTTCGCGTCCTCTTTGAGGTGATGATTGTCCTGTTCCGGATCAATGATGGGATCCAGACGATCGCGCGACGGCGCTAGCCGGACCCCGACGGACTGACGACCGGCGGCAGCCGTCACTCATCGAGGGGGTCGGGCCGTCTTCATGGCGACCCGAACCCGCCGGTGACATCGGCCCGACCCATGACCAGCGACCAGTTCATCGCCCGTGACCCGGAGGCCGGGCCGCCCGAAGGGGGGCCGCTCGAAGCACGGCCGCTCGAAGCACGGCCGCCCGAAGCGCCGCCGGCGGCATCCTCGGCCTCCTCGCCGTCCCGCCGCGAGATCCTGCCCCACCTCGAAGGGCTCCGGGGCGTCGCCGTCCTCGGCGTCCTCCTGTTCCACCTCGGTCTGTCGAGCGTGGCGGGCGGGTTCACCGGCGTCGACGTCTTCTTCGTCCTGTCCGGGTTCCTGATCACCGGCCTCCTGCTTCGCGAGCACGAGCGGACCGGGCGGATCGATCTGGCCGCCTTCTACACCCGCCGGGCGCGGCGGATCCTGCCGGCGGCAATCGTGGTGATCGCGGTCACGGTCGCCGTGGCGGCGCTGACGCTCGCCCCGCTCGACGTCCCCAGGATCGCGCTCGACGGTGCGGCCTCCGCGCTCTCGATCGGGAACATCCGGTTCGCGATCGAATCGACCGACTACTTCGCCGAGACGACCCCGTCGCCATTCAGCCACTACTGGTCGCTGGGGGTCGAGGAGCAGTTCTACCTCTTCTGGCCCACCCTGGTCATCCTCGCCCTGCGGGCCCGTTCGAGCCACCCGCTCCGATCGCGGCGATGGGTTGGCCTCGCGGTCGGGCTGGTCGTGATCGCCTCCCTGGCCGGCTCGCTCGCGCTCACAGCGGTGAACGGTCCGTGGGCCTTCTACTCGTTCCCCACCCGGGCCTGGCAGCTCGGCCTGGGCGGGCTGCTCGCGGTCGGCGCGGGCTGGATCGACCGGCGCTCGACCCGGCTCTTGGCCCCCCTCGCGGCGCTCGGGCTGGCCGGTGTCGTCGGCTCGTTCGTGGTCCTGACCGGCTCGGTCCCCTATCCAGGCGTGGCCGCGCTTCTGCCCTCGCTCGCCAGCGCGGCCGTGATCGCCGGCGGCGGCCGGCCCGGGGCGGCCGCCGCCATCCTCGGCCTGGCGCCGCTGCGCTGGCTGGGCCGGATCTCGTACTCGCTCTACCTGTGGCACTGGCCAATCCTGATCCTGCCGGTGCTCGCCCTCGGCCGGCCGCTGGGGCCGGAGGAGTCGGTCGCGCTCGGCGCCGGCTCGATCGTCGCCGGCGCCCTGAGCTGGCGGTTCGTCGAGGAGCCGTTCCGGCGCGGCTGGTCACCGGCTCGCCCGAAACGGCGGACGCTCCTCGCGGCCGCAGCGGCGATGCTGATCACCGCCCTGGCGAGCGTGACCGCGGGCAATGCGGTCCTCTGGCAGCTCGACCTCGCCGCCGCGTCGGCATCCGGGGCGACGTCCCCGGCGTCGTCGGCCGCCACCTCGCCGGCGGGCACGGTCGATACCGCTGCCGCGGAAAGCACCCCCGCCGGGCCCGGCACCGGTTCGAGGCCGCCCGGCGGCACGACCCAACCGGCGCCGAGCGCGCCCGCCGGCACCGTCGGCCCGTCGACGGCCGGAGGGCCGACGCCGACGCCGGTCGCGCGGCCGTCCCCCGGCTCGACGAACGCGACCGGGCCGGTCCCCCTGCCGCCCGATGTCCGCCCCTCGCTGACCCGGGCCCGTGACGACGCCGACTCGCTCGTCCGCGACCGGTGCGGGCTGAGCCTGAGCGGCAGCAACCCGCCGATCTGCGTCTACGGGCAAAAGGACGGAACGGTCAGCGTGGCCCTCGTCGGCGACTCGCATGCCGAGCACTGGTTCCCGGCCCTCGAGCGCCTGGCCCTGGAGCGCGGCTGGCGCCTCCTCCCGTTCACGAAATACTCGTGCCCGTTCGTCGACCTGCCCCTCTTCTCGGACTTCCTCGGCCGCGAGTACACCGAGTGCGAGGCGTGGCGGCCGCGCGTCGTGGCCGCCCTCCAGGCGGCCCGACCCGACCTCGTGATCGTCACCTCCCACCGTTGGTTCCCGCCCATCGTCGCCGGCGACACCGACCGGACCCGCCAGGGCGAGGCGATGGCCCGGCTCGTGGCCCAGCTCCCCGGCCGGGTCGCCCTGCTCGTCGACACGCCGATCTCGAAGTTCGACGTCCCGGTCTGCCTGTCGCGCCACCTGCGCGACATCACCGCCTGCGAGACGGACCGCCAGAGCGCCTTCGGCTGGGGCCGCGGCGTGCGCGAGCGGGTCGCCGCGCGCCTGACCGGGGCGGCGGTGGTCGACCTGTCCGACATCCTCTGCCCCGGCAGCTCGTGTCCGGTCGTCATCGACCGGATGATCGTCTACCGTGATGACCACCACCTGACCGCGACCTTTGCGGCCTCACTGGCGGACGTGCTCGGGGAGCGGCTGCCGCCGATCGACGCCGCCGGCGCCTCCACCTCGAGTCCCTGACGGAGACGTCCTCGGGTCTCCGCTCCGCCGGCCGGCGCCACCGCGCCGACGGGGCCAAGCTCCGATCGGCTCAGGTGCCCGGGACGGCCGTCTCGAGCGCGAGGGCGACCGCCGCCTCGGTCGTCAGGGCCCGGCCCTCGGCCCGCAGCCGGGCAACCTCGTCCGCGGTCAGATCCCCGGTCGGCAGCCTCGAGCGGTTCATGACCGCATTGGCGAAACCCGCCAGGCCGGTCCCCGTCTGGTCCTGAAGCGTCCGGGCCGCCCCCTCCAGCCGGAGCGAGCGCGGGACGTCGCCGATCGCGGCCGCGAGCTCGGCGAAGTCGTCGAGGACGAGCACGATCCCGGTCGTCTCGCGGTCGGCGACCATCGCCCGGAGCGCCTCGGCCAGGTGGGCGTAGGCCAGACTGAAGCGGCCGAGCTTCACCTCAGCCGTACCAAGCATGTGCAGTGCCCAGCCGGCGATGAACGCGTTTCCCGTCCGGCGGGCCTTGTCGAGCGTCTCGGCCTGGACCTCCGCGGCGCGTTCCCAGTCACCGCTGAAGTAGTGGACGCTCCCGATCTCCCAGAGCGCGTTGACCAGGCCGTGCTCGTGGCCCAGCTCGCGGTAGATCGCGGCCGCCTCCTCGGCGATCCGCAGCCCCTCGGCCAGGTCGCTCCGGGGCATGATGTACGTGAAGCCGAGGTTGTAGAGCTGGTCGGCGATCATCCGCCGGTCGCCGACCTGGCGGGCGAAGGCAAGCGCCTGCTGGTACGCCTCGTTCGAGCGTTCCATGTCGCCCATCCAGTAGGCCAGCCCACCGGCGGCATCAAAGGCCCGGGCGCGGATGGCGAGATCGACGTCGTCGGCCGGCAGGGCGAGGACCGCCGCCGCCCGGGCCGCCCCCTCGACCAGGTAGGCCCGGCTCTGCCAGAAGCGCCACAGGGCGGCGACCAGGCGCAGGCCGGTCGTCGCGTCGCCGGCCTCGATCGCGCGACTGAGCGCGGCCCGGAGATTGTCGTGCTCGTGCTGGACGAGGTCGAGCCAGACCGCCCGTTGGGCACCGGTCAACTGCGGTGCGGCCCGCTCGGCGAGATCGGTGAAGTAGGCGGCGTGGCGGCGCCGGATCTCGTCGGCCTCCCCGCTGGCGGCGAGCTTCTCGGCGGCAAACTCGCGGATCGTCTCGAGCATGTCGAACCGGACGTGGTCGTGCTCGTCGGCCCGCCGGACCAGGCTCTGGTCGGCCAGGTCGGAGAGCCCGGCCAGCACGTCGACCGCCTCATGACCGGCCGTGGGCGGGCTGCAGATCGCCTCGGCGGCCTCGAGGTCGAAGCCGCCGACGAAGGTCGAAACACGGGCGAACAGGCAGCGCCCGGTCTCATCGAGCAGGTCGAAGCTCCAGGCGATCGCCCCGCGCAGGGTCTGCTGGCGGGCCGGCAGGTCGCGCGCGCCGCCCCCACCGAGGAGGGCGAGCCGGCTCTCGAGCCGGGGGAGCATCGCCTGCGGGCTGAGCAGCTTCGTGCGCGCCGCGGCGAGCTCGATCGCCAGGGGCAACCCGTCGAGACGGGCGGTGATCTGGGCGACCGCCGGGGCGTTCTCGTTCGTCACCGCGAAGTCGGGCCGGGCGGCCATGGCCCGGGCGATGAACAGGGCGACCGCCTCGTACTGGGCGAGCGCCTCGAGCGGCGGCAGGTTGGCCGGATCCGGGGTTCCGAGCGGTGGGACCGGGTATTCCTGCTCCCCGTACAGGCGGAGGACGGCCCGGCTGGTGACGACCACGCGCAAGTCCGGGGCGGCCTTGAGCAGGTCACCGACCACTCTGGCGCCCTCGGTCACCTGCTCGAAGTTGTCGAGCACGAGCAGGAGCCGGCGCGGGCGCAGGAAATCGGCCAGCAGGCGCTCGACCGGCTCGCTGCCGACCTCCTGGACTCCGAGCACGCCGGCGATCGTGGTTGCCACGAGGGCCGGGTCGGTGATCGGTTCGAGGGGCACGAAGAAGACGCCGTCGGGGAAGACCTCGATCGACTCGGCCGCGAGCTGGAGCGCGAGCCGGGTCTTGCCCGTCCCGCCCGGCCCGGTCAGGGTCAGCAGGCGCGAGGTCGCGAGCAGCCGCCGGGCCGCTTCAACCTCGCGCGTCCGGCCGACGAAGCTCGTGGCCAGGATCGGCAGGTTGTTCGGCGTGGCGTCGAGGGTCCGGAGCGGCGGGAAGTGGTCGAGCAGCCCGGTGATCACGAGCTGGGCGAGGCGCTCGGAGCGGGAGAGGTCCTTGAGTCGGTGCTCGCCCAGGTCGCGGATCGTCACCCCGGCCGGCAGGGCGCCTTCGACCAGCCCGCGGGTCGTCTCCGAGATGAGGACCTGGCCACCGTGCCCAGCCGCGGCGATCCTGGCGGCGCGGTGGACGTCGAGCCCGACGTAGTCCGAATCCGGCGCGAGAACGCCCTCGCCGGTGTGCAGGCCCATCCGGACCCGGAGGTCCACCCCGTCGGGCCATCGCTCCCCGGCCAGTCCGCGCTGGGCGGCCGCGGCCGCCGCGACGGCGGCCGGGGCGCTGCGGAAGACGACGAAGAAGGCGTCGCCCTCCGTCTTCACCTCGACCCCGCCGGCCGCCTCGAGTGCCTGGCGGATGTGCCACTGGTGCCGGGCCAGGACGTCCGCGTAGTCGGCCGTACCGAGCCGCTCGAGGAGCCGGGTCGAGCCCTCGATGTCGGTGAACAGGAACGTTACGGTTCCGGTCGGGAGAGCCTGGGCCGGGGAGGCCTGGCCGTGGGACAACATGCGGCACCTGGGGACGCGCTCCAACGCCCCGATCGTGGACCACCGGGCAGGGCCCGTCAACAGGTTGATCGCGAATTCGAGCTCCCCTGCCGTCCGAGCAGACTCCGGCCACCGCTCGGATTCCGACCCCGCCCGGGCCCGGTCACCTCTCCCGGCGCAGCCGGTACCCGGGCCGCCCCCGTCTCCCGGCCCCGCCGGGCCAGGCCGAACCGGAGATCGAGGGGAGACCCGGCCCGACACGCACCTCAGCGAGCGAGCGGCGCACCGCGCGCGTGTCGTGAATTGCCGCGCCCACGGCCTCGCTCGTTTCGCCCCCGGTCCGACCGGCCAGCGCCTCGAGAGCGTGGAGATGGTCGCTCAGGGCGCGCCGGACCGCGACCGTCCGCTCGGGGTGCTGGCGGACGAGGCCGGGCAGATCGCCCAGGGTTTCGCGGTAGGCCCGGGCGGCCGCCGCGGCCGCGCCCGCGTCGCCGTCGCGGATCGCATCCGTCACCTCGGCGGCGCGACGGGCCAGGCGGGCCAGCTGGGCGTCGATCCGTGATGGGGACGTGCCACCCGGCAGGAGTGCTGTCTCGAGCGCCAGCCGGGCGGCGAAGAGGGGCCGGCCCGGGCTCGTCTGGGCGGCCATCGTCGCGCCCGTGGTCATGACCGCGAGCACGGCGGCGAAGGCGAGCACCCGCCAGCGCCAGGAGGCGCGGAGACGGGCCGCGAAGGCCGCCCGCCGGCCCGGTGCCGGCTCCGGGGCGACCGCGAGCCGGCCCTGGACGACCGCGGCCCGAAAGGCCGAGACGACCCGGCGCTCGACCCGGGCCACGGTCGCGGGCGACGGGTCGAAGCCGGTTCGGATCCGGTCTCGAACCTCGCGGCCAAAGTCCTCGAGCCCGGACGACTCGTTCGGATCGGCGGAGGTCGTGACGGGCCGGGTCATCGCTCGGCCCCTCCCGTTCTCGCCAGCTCCCGCCGGAGCGCGGCCAGGGCCCGGGCCTGGAGACCGCGCACGGTCGCCTCGCCGCGGCCCATCAGGCGGCCGGTCTCGCGCGCCGAGAGACCGGCGAAGAACCGGTAGCCGAGAACCTCGCGCTGGTCGGGAGTCAGCCGGGCGAGCGCGGCCAGGAGCGCCGCTCGGTCGGCCAGGGCGCCGGTACCGTCCTCGGTCGCGGGCTCGGCGCCGGCGTGGGCGAGGTCGTCCAGACCGAGCGCATCGCGGCGCGACCGCCCGTGGTCGATCACCACGTTGCGGGCGATCCGGAAGAGCCAGGCGCCGAACGGCAGGCCGCGCTCCTCGTAGCGCGGCAGCGCCTCGATCGCGCGCAGGAAGGTCTGCTGCATCAGGTCCTCCGCGTCGGCCGGGCGCCGGACGCGAAACAGGCAGAACCGGTAGACACGGTCCGCGTAGCGGCGATAGAGCCCGGTGAAGGCAGCCGCGTCACCCCGCCGGGCGGCGGCCACGAGCGCGGCGATCTCCGGCTCGACCGGCTCCTCGGGACGGGCGGTGCGCAGGGCGACCGGCTCAGGCCCGGTGCGGTCGAGGACGACCGGCTCGCACCCGGCGCCGCGGATGGCAACCGCGTCATGCCGGGTCGTGGCCCGGAGCCCGGTCGCCAGCGAATCGAGCACCCGACCGCCGGGGGTCGAGCCTCCGGCGGTCGGGGTCGCGAGCACGTCGATCGACTCGTCGATCAGCTTGTCGGTCAGCTCCTGACGAACGTCCCCGTGGCGGTCATCGGACCATCGCTGAAGCGGAGGGCGAGCGTGTCCCCGGCCTTCAGCGCCGCCTCGATCGCCCGCGCCTGGGCTCGGCTCAGGCGGAAGCTGAAGGCGAGCTTGCCGCTGGCGGCGGTGACCGTCCGATGCCGGCTGACGAGCGTCCGCACGACGGGCTTGCCCGCGACCTTGCCCTGGGCGATGAGCGCGACCGAGATCCTGTCGCCCTTCTTCAGGCCGGAGAGGTTGACGTAGAGGGCGCCGGAGTTGTACGTCGAGGCAACCGTCAGCCGGGCGCTGTCGTGGGCCTTCCCGCTCGTGAACGTCGTCTTCCAGTGGTGACTGGCCGGGGCCGCGACCTTCGTGGGCGGAGTGGTCATCTTCGGGGGAGCGGAAGGCGACGGCGACGGGCTGGCCGCCAAAACGGCCTGCGAGCCGGCGAGCGACAGGGCGAAGACGAGAGCGCCGAGGGTGGCGAGCTTGCGCATCGAATTCCTCCATGGTGGTCCGGGTCCGGACGGTCCCGTCGTACCGGTTCACCGCACTCGCGGCGATGACACCAGGAGCAACGCAAGCACGGCCCCGAGTGTGGGGGCCGGTCGGCCAATGTCTGGCTGCGGTTCGGTGATGATTCCGCAATCCCCTGGGCGGTTCCGCGGCCAGATCGCCGCGGGGTCACGGCCTGGTGCCCTTCGGGCCGCCGGACAGGCGTCATTCGGCACTCGCGTGCCCGGCCGTGGCGCCGTTCAATCGCGGCGGAAGGAGCAGGCCGATGAGTGGAACACTCGTGGTCCAGGAACGACCGGAGACGCCGTCCGAAGTCACCGGGGCGACCGCGGCCGCCGAGGCCGCAGCGCCGGTCGAGGAGAACCTCGTGCTCGGCCGCCCGGTGGAGGATCGGAGCTTCGAAGCGGTCGAGGCCAGCCTCGGCGCGATGACCGGAATCGCCGTCGGCGCCGCGGTCGCCGGGCCGGTGGGGGCCGCCGTGGGCGGGATCGTTGGGATCGCGGCCGGCGTCGTGGCCGGCGAGGCGGTCGAGCGCAAGGTCGGGCGGGCGGCCGAGACGACCTGCGCCGCCGACGAGGAACCGACGGAGCCAGCCCCTGGCAGCCGCACCTGAGGCGGCCCGGCGGGCAAGAGGCGGCCCGGCGGGCAATCCGACTGGCCTTGACGCGCCAGGCTCGATGCTAGAATGTGGCCCTCCCGAGCGGGAGTAACTCAGTTGGCAGAGTGTCTGCTTCCCAAGCAGAATGTCGCGGGTTCGAGTCCCGTCTCCCGCTCCACTTCTCTCCCCTTCACGGCCAACAAACTGTCGCCGCAGGCGTGAAGTTCGTGGAACGAGGGTGTTGACAACGCGCTGGGCGCACCCGACATGCCCCGTCTCCAGGGGCGTCAGGCGGCTGCCCGTGTCCGTGACGTTTCCCGAAGCTCCCCAGGGGCGACGCGACGCGGTCCGGCGCTCTGCTTCCGCCGAGAGGCACGATGTGGTGAGCCGGGAGGTGCCGTTTCCGAGGGGCCGCCTGTCGAACTCGACCTCGAGGCGAGTCATTCGAGGCCGAGGGTCCCCGCGGCCGCAGCAGCCCTGCCGGTAACGCGGAGGTCATTGGCGCTCGGTTGCGAACCGAAGCGAACGCGAATGACGTCGGCGACGTGCACCCGACGCGGAAGTGATCGAGGCGAGCCACTGCGATCGTGCTGAAGTAGACCGGCCTGTACCGGACGAGGTACTTCGCCTTGCGGAGACCGTCGGTTCCTCGATCAGGCATCTCATGTCCACTGAGGGTGCATACACCGCCATCCGGTCGAGAAGCGCCTGGACCTTCTCCGGCGTTCCCTTGGCCTCGATGAACCAGGCGCGGGAGCCGTCGCGGAATCCCTGATCGAGGCCGTCGCGCAACTCGTTGCCCAGCCGCCCAAGGACCCACGTCTCCAACTCCGCGGTCGGCAGGTTCCACTCATGGCACGCAAGCCGTGCGACGCGTAAGAGTCGGGTCCGGAAGGTCTCGGCCGGCATCCCGGGCTCGATCGTCAGCCTCCCTCTTGCTTGACGTTCGCGTCGCGCCAAGCCCGCCCACCTCCACGGCGCTCGAATCTCCACGGCGCTCGAGGATCCGGGCCCGATCCCGAGCTGCTGCGCGACCCGGGTCACGAGGGCGTAGCGCTCACCCCGCTCGGCCCCCGGCCTCGAACACCGTGCTCAGCCGCGGTCTTGAACACCAGCCCGACGGTGCGCTCTCTCGGCTCTGGTGGGTACCGGCGCTGGAATACGCGGGAGGGGCCGTCTTGTGCCGTGGCTCCAGGATCCTCCAAGGAATGGAGTCTCCACCGAAGTCAGTACGGTTCACTCGAAGTGTTGGGTCGGGCGATGACCACCCAACCTGGAGACGACGCAAACGGGCTGCTCCTAGTCCTTTTCCCAGCCGAAGTCCTTGAAGCGCAGGGTCTTCGCGTTCTCGGAGATCGTGCGGATCGTGTCGTCGGCGAAGCCGTCGGCGGCCGAATGCTCCGCCTCAACCTGGAGGGTGACCTTGAGGCGTACATCCGTCTGCTGGGCGAGCCGATCGATGACCTCGTCGACGATCTTCGTGAGCTCGGGGATCGGTCGCCGCGGGTCGGCCAGGCCCACCTCACCGTGGAAGCGCCTCACCCGCCGGACCGGTTCAGGCTCCGGGCCAAGCGCCGGGGGCGGCTTTGGCGGTTCGACACCCGGCAACGGGTCCGGCAGAACCGAGCCGTCGACGATCAGGCTCGTCGAGGTGATCGGTGTCTCGGTGAGGCGCCCAGCGACGATCCCGCGATACTCGCCGGAGGTCTCGCGAGCGGCCGCGTAGGCGAACGTCTCCGACCGCCACAGGAGGCTCGACGAGCCGTCGCGCACGGCACCTTCGAGGACCGATCGATCCCTCAGGCGAGGCAGGTACGGATACTGGGCGAACCAGCTCCACAGCTGGCGCAGCTCAAAGGCGTGGTCCGCGGTCCATTTCTCCTTGAGCGGGCCATCGAGCACGAGCCGCAGGTTCGCGCCGCCGAACTTCGTGATCAGGTGCTCCTCGTTGCGGAGCTTGGCGCCAGCCCGGACCGCCAGCGGGTCTGATCCAGACACCTTGACCGGGCGGAGCGTCACCTTCGCGAGCGGGTCCGCCTGCTCGGGGACGAGAAGCCACTGGTACGTCTCGGGGATCCGGGCACGGACGGTCTCGTCGGCGCCGTCGCGCTGCGAGCGGGCCTGGCTGAGCTGGATGGTGTCGAGATTGAGGCGACCCGCCTCACCGTCATCGACGATCGACTTCCAGGCGAGGTGCTCGCGAACCGCCATTGTCAGCTCGGCGAGCCGGAGCTGATCGGGGGCGAGGAAGATGAGCATGTTCTGGTTCACGCGGGCGCCGGCACCGCGTGAGGCGAGGATCTCGAGCGCCGCCCGGACCGCCTTCGACTCGGCCGCTTTCGCATCGTGGGGGTACTTGGGTCCGAGGGCGACGAGCGCGACCTCATCCTCGTCGGGCACATCCGAGCCCGACTTCGGCGACGAGTGGACGCGGGTGAACGGCCCCCGGTCGGCAAGGGCGTTCTTGAGCCGGCCCTCGATCTCCATCTCGACCCGGTCGTCGGTCTGCTGCTCGGCCCGGTCGCGGGCGAGCTGGTTGACCGAGGGCTGAGTCGCGTACCAGTAGCGGCCGGCGTTCTCGTAGAGGTAGGTCGCCTGGCTCGCGAGCTTGCGCAGGGCGTCGCCGAACGTCGCCGGGGTCTCGCCGGGCTGGACCGAGCCCAGGAGGATGCGCCGGTCGTCGATCCCCCGGTTGGCGGCCGCCGGCAAGGGGGCGGACCCCAGGAACACCGTCCGGGCCACTCGCCGGGCCGCCGAGTAACGCCCGTAGTTGCCCGGGTTCTCGCGGTCGAGCCGCAGCGGCAGCGAGGAGGGGCCGTCCACGTCGCTCCCGATCACCGATTTCCAGCCGTCGTCGAGGTACTGGGTGAACTGCGGGCCGACTTCGGTGTCGTCGAGGGGGATCGCCGCGGGCAGGATGAGCAGGTTGCCGTCGCCGCTCTCCCACAGGGCGTGGATGACCGAGGCCATGAGCTTGAGCACGCCGCGCGTCTGCTGGAACCGCTCGAGGGTGCTCCAGTCGTCGAACAGCCGGTCGAACAGCTCGGGGTGGACCGGGTAGCAGGCCCGCAGGCGGTCGAGGTAGGCCTTCTCCTTCGTCTCGGACGGGAAGGAACCCGCGTGCTGGCTGTAGAGCTCGCTGAAGCGCTGGACGACCTGGTCGCGGCCCCGCATCGCCTCGGCCGTCAGCGGCTCGAAGAGACGCCGCCGGACGATCTCGAATGATTCGTCGGGTGCCGCCGGGCGCCACGGTGCGTCGACCCGGTGGAAGACGTGCTTGAGGGCCTCGAGCGTGCGCTGGCCGCCCTCACCGCCGACCTCGATCTTCGACGACGGGAGCGCGACCACCAGGAGCGCGCCCGGGACCTGGTCAACGGCACCGGTCAGCTGCTGGGCAAACGAGAGGGCAGCGTCGAACGTGCCGCCCGGGAGATCGTCCTTGCCCCACTGGAGCCGGGCGTAGGTCACCCATTCGTCGATCAGGACGACGACCGGGGCGTGCGCCGCAAGCAGCGCGCGGAGGGCGTCGGCCCCCGGCGGCACGCCGGTCCGGTCGGCCTCGGCGACGGTCGCGAACGCGGCCGCGCCCCCAAGGCGCCAGGCGAGCTCGCCCCACAACGTGCGGATCTCCGCCCCCTCGACGATCCGCGGGGTGATCGGCGAGAGCGCCGTTCCCACGATCGCTGCCCGGGTGACCTTCGGCAGTGCTGCCACCCCGGCGTCGGCGAGGACCCCCTCGAGCCCGGGCAGGCTCGTGATCGGGGTCGATGGATGCGCGAGGTGCCAGAGGGCGAGCATCGAGTGCGTCTTGCCGCCGCCGAACGTGGTCTGGAGGTCGACGACCGACTCGCCGCCGCTCCCGGTCAGCCGCCGCAGGGCGCCGACGAGGAGGAGCCGGAGCCCCTCGGTGAGGTACGTCCGGGCGAAGAACTCGCGGGGGTCGACATACTCCTTGGCGCCCTCGCCCCGGGCGACCTGGGCGAGGTCGGCGGCGAACTCGGCCTGGCGGTAGCGGCCAGCAGCGACGTCGGGGTGCGGGGTGGCGAGGCTGCGCCAGGGCGGGAGGCCCTTGAGCGGCTCCGCTGCGACCGGGGCCGCCGCGGTCGCCTTCTGCTTCTCCTTCGCCTGGGCGACGGCGTTCTCGATCAGGATCTGCTGCTTCGCCCTGGCGATCTCGTCCGCCTGGAGAGCGGCGACCGAGCGCAGGAGCCGCTCGGCGGTGTCGTAGGCGCGGTACACATCGTCGCCGCTAAAGGGCTTCTCGCCCGGGTGGGCCCAGCGGTTGCGGACCAGGCGGAGCTCGGCGACGTAGTTCTTCTCGGCCGCGCCGAGCGTCCGCCCGAGCGTGTCCGGCCAGTGGTTCCAGGTCGCGTTCAGGAGGAACGCCGGGTCGTTCGGGTCGGCGACGCCCGGGCCGCGCATGGCGGCCTCGACGGTTGAGACCCACGCCGGCCCGTACGCCTTGGCAAAGGCCTGCTCGACGACCGGCTTGAGGCCAGCGGCGAGCCCATCGAGCATCCGCCCGATCCGCTCCTTGTTGCTCAGCGCCATCGGTACGTCACCACTTCAATTGAAGCCACCCTGGACTCATCGTCCTTCAACGAACGCGCGCCTGAGTCAGGTCGGCTCGATCCGGCGGCCACGGCTCCCCCTCATGCGACACGAGACCAGTGTAGTGCTGCGTCACGCCCACTCCCGCG
Organism: Chloroflexota bacterium; assembly: GCA_021825385.1. Taxonomy (GTDB): domain Bacteria; phylum Chloroflexota; class Limnocylindria; order Limnocylindrales; family CSP1-4; genus JAKAHU01. The sequence continues at coordinate 19,198 of JAKAHU010000015.1, forward strand.
GCCTGGGCTGACACGCCGAGCGACCTGCGTTGACGCCGACTCCGCTCCTGACTACGATGTACGCACGTTGTTGCAACCGCACGAAGGTAGCCTGATGACCGAGATGCGCACCCCGGCCGCGGCCCAGCGCCGACCGGCGAAGGACGAGCGGATCGCGCTCCGCGCCTCGCACGAGGAGCGAGCGTTGATCGCCCGCGCGAGCGAGCTCACGTCGACGACCGTGAGCGAGTTCATGCTGCGCGCCTCGATCGCCCACGCGGAGGACGTCCTGGCGGATCGGCGCGAGTTCCAGCTGCCGCCCGATCGCTGGAACGCCTTCGTCGAGCTGCTCGACCGCCCACCGGTGGAGAAGCCGCGTCTTCGCCGGCTGCTGACCGAGCCCTCGATCCTCGAGCGCTAGCCGACCGCGACATTCGTGGATCTCGAGGGGCCGGTCCGCTACCAGCCCGAGCGCCACGATGTCTCCGCCTTCGACTGTGGCTCTGACGCCCAGACGCGCTGGCTGCGCCAGGTGGCCCGCTCCGCGCAGGCGGCCGGGACGGCCCGCGTCTACGTCATCACGGCTGTGGGGGAGCGCCGCGTCGTCGGCTACCACGCGCTCGCCGCGGCCTCCGTTGCCCAGCACGACGCTCCACCGGCACTCCGCAAGTCCGCCGGCCGCAGTCCGATCCCGGTCATCCTGCTCGCGCGGCTCGGCGTCGACGCCACCGTCCAGGGCCAGGGCCTTGGGGCCGCGCTCGTGAAGGACGCGATGCTCCGCGCGCACCAGGCCTCGCAGGTGATCGGCGCCCGGGCCCTCCTGATCCACGCGGAATCGGAACATGCGCGCGACTTCTACCTCCACCTCGCGGAGTTCGAGACGTCGCCCACCGATCCACTGCACCTGGTCCTTGTCATGGCCGAGATCGCGCACATCATCCGCTAGGGTCACGATCGCGCGCACTACCCTACTCCAGGCCCAGCGTCGCCTGCGCCGGGCCGGCGGCACGGGCCGCCTCCGCACCGCGGGAAAGATCCGTCCAGGCGACGACGAGGGCGTTGTACGCTCGGGCCTCGTCGGTCCGGCCCTTGCGCTCGGCCACGTGGTAGAGGCGGTAGGCGAGGTCGCGGGCGGTGTCGCCGAGGCCGCCCAGGCGGGCGAGCAGGTCGGAGGCGGCCGCCTCGCCGTCGGTCAGGAGCGCATGGACCAGGCGCTGGGTCGCCTCCCAGACGGGGATCCGTCGATCCTTCGCGGGATCCCAGTCGGCCGAGTACTCGTCGCGGGCGAGGAGGCGCACGCGCCCGTGCGAGGCCGCCACGATGCCGGCCGCGACGAGCCCGGCGACGGAGCTGTTCTTCGCCTTCGAGAGCGTCTCCGCCGTCCCGAAGGCCGACTCGCCGAGGCCGAACTGCTCGTACCAGGCGATCGCCCAGCGGGTGTCGGGGTCGAACTCGCCCTCCTGCTCGGCGAGGATCTCGTCGAGGACCTGGTTGATGAGCCCGAGCGCAGTCCGGACACGCATCGCCGAGCCGTCGGGCTCGAGCACCTTGGCGTACCGGCTGAAGATCGCCATCCCGGGCCCGATCGACGCCTGGGCGAGGTCCACCGGTGCGATGTTCCCGTGCTGGAGGGTCCGAAGGGCCTCCGGCAGCTCACGCTTCAAGGCACCAACGAAGTCCTTGCGTGTCGTGATACCAGCATCGGCAAGGCGGGGGCGGCAGACGAGAACTACCGAGGACGCGAGCGCGTTCGTCCCTTGCGAGGTGCTACGAGCCGTGCGCTCGGTCCGCATCGGCCAAGTCCCATCGATTGAAAAGCCTGACCGAAGCAACCCCTCCAGCATCGTTTCCCAGCCAGTCGATGCGACGGTTGAGCCTGTGCCTTCGCCGTCATTCTCGGTCTCGGCCTGCTTGAACGCGTAGTAGACAGTGAATGGCACGGTCGGGTCGGCCGTCTCGCGGATGCGAACAAACGCCGCGCTGAGGCCGTCCTCAAAGTGCTTGTCGGCCTTTGCCCTGCTTCCCTCGAAACGATATGGGGCGGCTACCAGCTCTGCCGATTTCGGCGTGAGAACGGTCCCAAAGAGATCTGGGTAGATTGCGCCGAGCGACCGCCTCAGCCACACGTAGAAGAAGTCCGCAAGATCAGCGTACCCAATGTTGTCGTAGTAAGGCGGGTCGGTGGATACCGCGACCCTGGCGATCTCCTTCGATGCCCCCGCGGCGTCGAGCTGCGTCGCGTAACCTTGGGGGGCGCTCGGAGCTGTCGCGACCGAGTCCGACACCCACTCGACGTGATTTCGGAAGTTGCCTACCGAGTCTGAGAAGACATTGATCTCGACATAGTCCCAAAGCATTGGCAGGGCCTGTCGCTTGAAGGTGTGACCGACTCCCTGAAGTTGGGGGATCCAGCTGCAGAGCGACGTCGACCAATCGGCCAGCTTCGAGACGGCGAACGCAAGGTATGTCGCGACTCCATCGGCGTACGACGTGGCATCCGCCGCACTTCCAGCGACAGCGGAGGCATCGTTAGGCAGCCCTGCCGCGACAGCGTCAGCGCGAACACGTGAGTGCACCTCGCCGATGATGTCTGCGAGCGTCGACAGCGCGACGAGCTGGCGTGGCGTGAAGAGGTCGCCCCACGTGTAGAAGCCGTAGCCGCGCCCACTCACGAGGTTCATCGAGTCACGGTTCATCTGCTCGTCAAGTACCGCGTCGGGGCGTGCGACCGATTCGGCTACCCTGCATTGCTCAGCGTCGGGAGCCAGGTAGATTCGACGGCGGCCACCGTCCGCAACGATTGCCATCAGCTGCGCACTCATCCGACGATCACGCGACTCGCTCTTGATGTGATCTTCGGGAGCGACCTGCTCACAGACCAGACAACGGAAGCTTGCGCCGCGACCAGTCTTAGGCGCTTCGGGCGCCTTTCCGTGCGGCCCACCAATGGCGAAGGAAACTGTCTTTGTGGCACGGTCGATCAGAGGAATTATCCAGGCCTCTTTCCCCTTCTTCGTGCTCAACTGAAAGGAGCTCACGAGCGGCATCCGGGCCCCGCAGGCCGGGTTCGGGCAGGTGACCGTGCGAGCCCAGAGCCAGGCGATCACCGTCGCCTCGCCGCCGCCGTGCTCCTTCGGCAGGCGGACCTTCGGATAGAGGTGGCCGATCCGGCGCTCGGCCTCGTCGCGCATCCAGGCGCCGTAGCGCCGGACGTCCTCGGCTAGACCAGCCGCACCCTTCCATGCGCCCGACCCGCCAACGCCGCGGCGGGCGTCCGGGTGCACCGGCGCCCGGTTCGAGAACTTCGGCGGGATCTCGATCAGCGCCTTCGTGATTAGGACGGCGACGGGGTTCAGGTCCGATGCGTACGCCGTGAGCCCAAGGCGCTGGGCCTCGAGCGGAATTGAGCCGCCACCACAGAACGGATCGAGGATCGCCGGCGGGTTTCCTCCGGTCGAGCGGCGGATCTCTGCGCGGGCCTCCTCAAGGACAGTCTCGTTGGTCGTGTTCTCCCACTGGACTAACCGCTCGATGATGCCGAAGAGGCGGGTTCGCTCATCTTCAATTGCCTTCGCAGTCGGGAAGCGGTCGGGGTGAGAGCTCTGGTCGTCGACGAGGCTCGCGAAGATGACGGCGCGGCAAGCGGCGAGAGGCCGGCGAGCCCACCAAAGGTGAAGCGTTGCTGGGTGCCCACGTCGCGGGACGGACTTCTCGTGCGCCGAGGCGACGTTGATCGCCTCGAGCGGCAACGCGACCTCGATCAGCTTGCGCTTCACGGCGCCTCCAGACACCTGCGTCCAACAATCTCAGCAGGGACGAGTGTGCGGTAGCGGGACTCCTCCGCGCGGTGCCGAAGGGCCAAGCGCGCCCGGCGCTGGAGGAAGACCCGGTCGCGCAGGTCGAAGAATGGAGCTCCGGCACCCGGGAAGGGGTCGGAGACTCTCCAGCGGTTGCCGAAGTCATTGCAGCTCCGGCAGCACGTCACGAGGTTGGTGACGTCATGGATGAGCTCGGCGGGGTACCCGGCCTTCGTCATCTGCGCGGGCAGGATGTGGTCCACCGAGAGCTGGAGCCAGCCCCGATACGAGCCGCCGAGGTCGTATCTGCAGTACCGGCAACGGTAGCCGTCGCGCTCGAAGACCTCGCGGCCGTACCCGCCGCGGGCCGTCCCGTCGCCCATCGCTCGGGGGGCCGGCGGGGTCCGCGGGAGCGTCTCGTTGAGGTGGGCGAGGATGTCGGCGACGAGCGACGGCGGCGCAAGGGCGAACGGTTCGGCGGCGCATACGCGATCCAGCGCCCCCGTCAGATCGCCGTCGTAGCCTTCCTGCTGCTCCACGTGTCGCACGAGGCCCGCCAGGTCCTGCACGAGGACGACCTCGTCGCCGTCACGGTACGCGAGGTCCCAGAAGGGGCCACGAAGGATGTCGATATCGTCGAGAGTCCAGGTGAAGCGAGCCGCCCGATCCTCGCTCTCGGTCATACAGACGCCTCCACCCGTTCGCCCTGCGTGAGCAGATCCTTGATCGAGTAGTTCACCGACGTCGCCGCAGGGTCCGGTGCCAGCGAGAACGGGCGTCGCAGGTAAATCGGCTCGGCGACGCGTTCGCCGTCCACACTGACGATCGCAAGATACCAGCGATCAGGCACGTTCAGGCTCTTGGCGATCTCGTTGCGGGTGACGGTCACGGTCGTGGCGCCCTCGGCCCGGCCTTTCACTTCGATGAGCCGCAGCCGGCCGCTGGGCTCTCGAGACTCCACGTCCCAGCCGTACTTGCGGTCGCTGACGTCTTCGGGAATGCGTCCCGCCGCACGCTCGGCGGCTATGACGGCGTCGACGGCAAGACGCTCGATCCGGCGAGTCTCGCGGGCGAAGGCGTCAGGCTCGGCCGGCGCCTTCCCGGCCAGGCGGTCGAGGAGCCCCTGGGGGACGACGATCGCCCCGCCGACGACGACCGGCGGGAGCGCCTGGACCTGAGCTTCCAGCTCGAGCTCGCGCATCCGAGACCGAAGTCGGTCGGCCAGATCCTCGGCGCGCTGGCGGGCGACGCTGCTCGCGAGCCGCGTCTGCTTGCCGGCCCGCTCCTGCTCGCGCAGGCGGGCGTACTGGCCGTCCCAGTAGTTGATCTCGTAGGTCAGCCGCGCGTGGACCTCGCGCCGGGTGCGCTCGATCCGCTCGAGGGTTCGCTCGCGGACCTCGGCGAGGTGGGAGCGGGCGAGGCGCTCGATCGCATAGTCGGTGGCGCGGGCCTCGAGGGTCGTGCCGGCGAGCCATGGGGCGGCGTCGATCAGCGGGCCGACGAGGGCACGCTCTTCGTCCGTGCACGGTCGGTAGTCGAGGTACGGTGCTGCTCCGGCGCCGCCCGCATCGACCTCCCCGAGCTCGACGAACTCGAGACGACGGGAAACGACGGTCGGGTGGCCCTCGCGGGTCGGGCGCCCGTCGACGACCGCGTGCTCAAGGTAGACGAGGGCACGCAGCGCATCCGACGGGTCGGTCTCGTCGACGAGGATCGCACCGCGGCGGAGGAGCTCGCGATGATCCTGGAGGACGAGATCGATCGTCGCCTCGAGGAGCGGGTGGCCCGGGCAGACGAACTCGGCCAGCGGGAGCCCGGCGACCGCGACCCGGTCCTTCTCGAACGCGATCCGTTCGTAGGCGCCGAGGACCCCCGGGCGCATCGCCGCCTCTCGTGCCCGATCACGGATCCGCCCGGGAACCTTGGTCAGCTCGTAGCGGCCAGGCTCGCGCTCGCGAACCTGGCCGCCGAGACGCCGGTAGGCCTGGAGGAAGAAGTCGCGCACGTAATGCGGCTGGAGCCGGTTCGCCTCGGCCCGTTCGAGCTCGTCGCGCACGGCGACGACCTTGGTCGTATCGAGGAGGTTCGCCCCCAGGGCGCGGGTGGCGAGGAGGGCGCGGAGGTGCTCGACGTCGAGGGCCTCGTCGATGACCCGGCTCATCTGGCTCCGGACCTCGGGGCTGTCGCCCAGGCGGATCGCCTCGATCAGGAGCTGGCGGAGTGGCTTGCCCTCGTAGGTGACCTCGCCCAGGACGTCGAAGACGGTGTCCCCGAGGGCTTCCATCTGGACCGCCACCTTCTCGAGCAGGCGGGCGTAGACATCACCCTCTCTGGTCCGATGGGCGACCAGGTTCCACAGGTGGCACGGTTCGGTCTGGCCGATCCGATGGATCCGTCCGAACCGCTGCTCGATCCGGTTCGGGTTCCAGGGCAGGTCATAGTTGACCATCAGGTGGGCGCGCTGGAGGTTGATCCCCTCACCCGCCGCATCGGTCGCGACGAGAACGACGACCGCAGGATCGTTCTTGAAGGCAGACTCCGCCGCCCGCCGCTGGTCGCGTGGCATGCCACCATGGATCGCCACGATCGCCTCCGGCCGGCCGAGGAACGTGCCGATCCGCTCGACGAGGTAGTCGAGGGTGTCGCGGTGCTCGGTGAAGACGATCAACTTGCGCCGGCCGCCACCGGCGTCGCGCATCTCGGGCGCCTCCTGGAGGAGCGTCGAGAG
>JAKAHU010000233.1 GCA_021825385.1 Chloroflexota bacterium
ATCGGAGGCCTGGAGGTCGTAGTAGGCGACGGCGAGGTGGCCACCGGCCATGACCACGAGGACGGCCGCCAGGCCGGCGATCGAGAGGAGGCCGGGCCGGAGGCGTGGGCGCCCGAGCCGGCCTCCACTCACCTCGGCCGCGTTCAGCCAGGCGGTGACCCGCCAGGCGTCGACCGCGGCCGCGACCCGGTACAGGAGGAGCACGACGTCGGCGACGAGGATCAGCCCGAGGACCGCCGGCTGGAGGAGGATGCCGAGCAGCTCGAGGCGCAGGCTGAACGCCAGCCCGGCCAGCAGTGACAGGCTCAGGAGCGGGGCGGCGGCAAAGCCGAGCGCGCGCCCCCAGGCGCCGGCGTAGGCGTGACCGAGTCCGGGGAAGAGGAGCGAGAGGAACGAGGCGGCGAAGGCCGAGCGCCTGCGCGTCGTCGGCTCCTGCGATCGGTGCATCGCGGGTAGGATACTGGGGTGGCCCGGTTCGTGACGCCGACGGCGTCTCGTTCGGCCCCCTGACGAGTTCCCAGTGCCGAGGTCCGATGTTCCGTCCTGTCAGCACCAAGCCCGACCTGATCGCCCAGGAGCATGAGCTGCTCGCCCGCTGGGCCGAGCGCCGGACGTTCGCCCGTCTCCGGGCCCAGGTCGCGGGCGGCCCACGCTGGAGCTTTCTCGACGGACCGATCACGGCCAACAACCCGATGGGCGTCCATCACGCCTGGGGCCGGGCCTACAAGGACCTCTTCCAGCGCTTCCGGGCGATGCTCGGCCACGACCAGCGCTGGCAGAACGGGTTCGACTGCCAGGGCCTGTGGGTCGAGGTGAATGTCGAGCGCGAGCTGGGCTTCACGAGCAAGCGTGACATCGAGGAGTTCGGGATTGCCGAGTTCGTCAGCCTGTGCAAGCAGCGCGTCCTCACCTTTGCCGCGCGCCAGACCGAGCAGTCGATCCGGCTCGGCTACTGGATGGACTGGAACGACCCCGACGAGCTCCGCCGCCTGCGCGACCTGCTGGCCGCCGACCCCTCCCAGGTGACGACGGTCCAGGGACCCCGCGGCCCGGTCACCGACACGGTCGAGATGCTCGTCGGCCGGCTCGGGATGCCCGACCTCGGTGGCAGCTACTTCACGTTCTCGAACGAGAACAACGACCTGATCTGGGGCTTCCTGGCCGAGTGCCACCGGCGCGGCTGGCTGTACAAGGGCCACGACACGATGCCCTGGTGTGCCCGGTGCGGGACCGGGATCAGCCAGCACGAGATGACCGAGGGCTACCAGGAGCGCGACGACCCCGGGCTGACCGTCAAGTTCCCGCTCCTCGACCGCCCCGGCGAGGCGCTCCTGGTCTGGACGACGACGCCCTGGACGCTGACCTCGAACGTCGCCGCGGCGGTCGGCGAGGGGATCCGCTACGTCAAGGTGCGCCAGGGTGACGAGCTCTTCTGGCTTGGTCGGGGGACCCTCCGCCAGGCGCTCGAGGGGCCCTTCGAGGTGCTCGAAGAGCGGCCCGGGTCGGAGCTCGTCGGCTGGCGTTACGAGGGTCCCTTCGATGACCTGCCCGCGGTCCGGGCGGCGTTCGCGGCCGGTACCGCCGAGGCGCCGGGCGTCCCGTACCAGCACCGGGTCGTGGCCTGGGACGAGGTCGGCGAGGAGGAGGGGACCGGGATCGTTCACATCGCGCCCGGCTGCGGAGCCGAGGACTTCCAGCTCGGTCGGCGGCTCGGGCTGCCGGTGATCGCGCCGCTCGACGAGTCGGGGGTGTTCGTCGAGGGCTTCGGCTCGCTCTCGGGACGCGACGTGCGGGACGTCACCGAGCCGATCATCGAGCGCCTGCGCCACGAGCATCGCTTCTACCGGCTCGAGACGATCCGCCACCGCTATCCGCACTGCTGGCGCTGCGGCACGCCGCTCGTCTTCCGCCTGGTCGACGAATGGTTCATCAGCATGGGTCCGGTCTACGACCGGCCGCGCGACCAGCTGACCGCCGAGGAGATCGAGGCCAGCCTGCGCTACCAGATCATGGAGGTCGTCGACCGGATCCGCTGGATCCCCGCCTTCGGCTACGAGCGGGAGCTCGACTGGCTCCTGAACATGCACGACTGGATGATCAGCAAGAAGCGCTACTGGGGGCTGGCGCTGCCGATCTACGACTGTCCGGCGTGCGGCACGGTCGAGGTGATCGGGGGGCGGGAGGAGCTCCGCCGGCGGGCGATCGAGGGCTGGGAGACGTTCGAGGGCCACACCCCGCATCGCCCGTATGTCGACGCGGTGAAGATCGCCTGCCCCGGCTGCGGGGGGCCGGTGGAGCGGATCCGGGATGTCGGCAACCCCTGGCTCGACGCCGGGATCGTGCCCTTCTCGACGCTCCACTACCGCGAGGACCCCGAGTACTGGGCCCGCTGGTTCCCGGCCGACTTCGTCACCGAGAGCTTCCCCGGCCAGTTCCGGAACTGGTTCTACTCGATGCTCGCGATGTCGACGGTCCTGCGCCGCCAGGAGCCGTTCCGGACGATCTTCGGTTACGGCACGCTGTTCGGCGAGGACGGCCGGCCGATGCACAAGAGCTGGGGCAACGCGATCGAGTTCGACGAGGCGGCCGAGCGGATGGGCGTCGACGTCATGCGCTGGATGTTCGCCAGCGCCCGGCCCGACGACAACATCCTGTTCGGCTGGCACGCCGGGGACGAGGCGCGCCGGCAGCTGCTCGTGCTCTGGAACGTCTATGCCTTCTTCGTCACCTATGCCCGGCTGGCGGGCTGGACGCCGGCCGAGGCCGCCCCCGCGGTGGCCGAGCGCCCGGCCCTCGATCGCTGGATCCTGGCCCGGGTGGCCGGCCTGGCGGCGCGGGCCGAGGACCGCCTGCGCGACTACGACGCGCTCGGCGCCACGCGGGCGATCGAAGGGTTCATCGACGAGCTCTCGACCTGGTATCTGCGCCGCTCGCGCCGGCGGTTCTCGCGCAACGACGATCCCGCCGACCGGGCGGCGGCCTTCGCCACGCTCCACGCCGTGCTCGTCGCGACCTCGCGGATCCTGGCCCCGATCCTGCCCTTCATGAGCGAGGCGATCTACCTCAACCTCGTGACCACGGTCGACGAGACGGCGCCCGACAGCGTCCACCTCACCCGCTGGCCGACCGACGAGCTGGCGGGCCTGGGCGACGAGCGGCTCGAGGCCGCGATGATGACCGTCCGGCGGGCGGTCGAGCTGGCCCGGACCCTGCGCGGCAGCGCCGGCCTGAAGATCCGCCAGCCCCTGGCCAGGCTCTGGCTGGCCCTCCCCGGGGGCGACCTCCACGAGCTCGATGCGCTGGTCGATCTGATCGCCGACGAGGTGAACGTGAAGTCGGTCGAGCTGATCGGCGACGAATCAACGCTCGTGGAGCGGCGGGTGAAGCCGCTCCTGCCGCGGATCGGCCGGAAGCACGGCCCGGCGATCCCGGCGATCATGGCCGCCGCTCGGGCCGGCCAGGTGACCTTCCTCGACGACGGCTCGGTCGAGCTGGCCGGGGTGGTCCTCGCCCCCGATGAGGTCGAGATCCTGGCCACGCCCCGACCCGGAACGGCGGTCGCCCACGACGAGGGACTGGTCGTCGTCATCGACACCGAGCTGACCCCCGAGCTGCGCGCCGAGGGTGATGCCCGCGAGCTGCAGCGGGCGATTCAGGACCTGCGCAAGGAGGCCGGGCTCGAGCTCGACGACCGGATCGAGGTCTGGCTCGACGGCCCGCTCGATGCGATCCGGTCCCACCTGGCCACGATCGCCGAGGAAACCCTGGCCGACGAGGTTCGGTTCGGCCCGGCCCCGGCCGGGTCGGTGAGCGGTGCGGTCGAGCTGACCGCCGGCCCGGTCAGGGTCGGCTTGCGCCGGCGCCCGAGCGCCGAGTAGGCTGGCGCGCAACGATGGCACCGATCCCGGAGGCTCGACTCTGCCCGAGACGAACGTCCCCGCGGTGCGACGGGTGACCGGCGCACACTTGCAGGCGAGTCGCGTCGCGCCGGCCGGCCGCCGGCACTGGCTCCTCTTCGGCGGACTGGCCGCCGCCGTCTTCGTCGTCGACCAGCTGGTCAAGGCCTGGATCGTCTCCAGCTTCGAGGTCGGGATCCCGGTCGATCTCGCCGGGCCGTACCTGCGGATCACGATCTCGCACAACACCGGCGCCCTGTTCGGCCTGTTCCGGGACCAGGCGATCCTGTTCGCCCTGTTCAGCCTGGGGGTGATCGGGTTCATCGTCTGGTACCACGGCCGGAACCCCCGGAGCCTCGCCCAGTCGGTCGCGCTCGGCCTGCTCCTCGGGGGGGCGCTGGGCAACCTCATCGACCGGATCCGCCTGGGCTACGTCGTCGACTTCGTCGACATGGGGATCGGCAGCTGGCGCTTCTACACGTACAACGTCGCCGATTCGGCGATCACGGCAGCGCTCCTGCTCCTGATCGTGCTGGCGTTCTGGTCGGGCCGTCGGGCCGGGCCGGGCGGTGGCTGAGGACGAGGCCGCCGGCCAGGTGCGGGCGATCATCGTCCCGGAGGGGGCCGCGGGCAGCCGGGTCGACCGGGTCGTGGCCGACCTGACCGGCCTCTCCCGGAGCTACGTCCAGAAGCTGATCGCGGCCGGCCACCTGACCCACCAGGGGCGCCCGTTGCGCGCCAGCGACGTCCTGGCCGGGGGCGAGCAGCTCGAGCTGTTCGTGCCGGCCGCCGCGCCGCTCGAGCTGACGCCCGAGTCGGTCGAGCTGTCCGTCGTCTACGAGGACGACGACCTCCTGATCGTCGACAAGCCGGCCGGGCTGGTCGTCCACCCCGCCCCCGGCCACGCCAGCGGGACGCTCGTCCATGCCCTGCTCGGACGGGGAACCTCGTACGGTGGGATCGCCGGGATCCAGCGACCGGGGATCGTCCATCGCCTCGACCGCGACACGAGCGGGCTGCTCATGGTGGCCAAGCACGACGCGGCGCAGGCGAGCCTGATGGCGCAGCTCAAGGCCCGGCGGGTGAAGAAGACGTACCTGGCCCTCGTCCAGGGCTCGGTGGCGGCCGCGGTCGGCCGGATCGAGGCACCGATCGGGCGTGATCCGAAGCACCGGACCCGGATGGCGGTCGTGCCCGACGGTCGTCCGGCCGTGACCGGCTACCGCGTCCGCGAGCGCTTCCCCGGCTGGACACTCCTCGAGTGCGACCTGGTGACCGGCCGGACGCACCAGATCCGGGTCCACCTGGCCGCGATCGGCCATCCGGTCGCGGGCGACCCGGTGTACGGGACGGGGACCTCGCGGCGCGGTCCGGAAGGTCTGGGCCGGCTCTTCCTCCACGCCTGGCGGCTCGAGCTCGCGGCACCCTCCGATGGCCACCTGATCCGGGCCACGGCCCCTCTCCCAGAGGACCTCGAGGCAGTTCTGGAGGGCCTCCGCGCGACGGCCGGCGGGCGACCGGCGCAGGCTCGGGCGGTGGTTCGATGACGGCCGGCGGGCGGCCGGAAAACGCCCGCCACGCCCAGACGCCCGCCGCGCCCAGCAGCAATACGCCGATCAGAGCGAAGAGCACGGGGCGCCGGCGCGAAGCGGCCGGCGGCGGCACCGCCCG
>JAKAHU010000016.1 GCA_021825385.1 Chloroflexota bacterium
CTTCGTCCACCACCGGGAGGATCTTGCGCCGGTGGGCGACCATGACCTGCGCCGCCTCCGCGAGCGTGGTGTCGGCGGTCACGACCGGGTCGCCGGCGTGCATCACGTCGCCCGCCGTGGCCGACCCGTGCGCCCGGCCGCCGGCCCGCATGAGGGCGCCGACGACGCCGGACCGCGACGCCTCGCCGACGGAGCGAAGCACGTCCGCGTCCGTGACCACGCCGAGCACCCGGCCGTCGGCGTCCACCACGACGGCGCGGTTGAGGCGCGTGGACGCCACCGCGGTCACCACTTCGGCGAGCGGCGCGGTCGCGCGGACGACCGGGGCCTCGGCGCGCATCAGCTCGCCCGCCGTCCGCGCCCCCGGGCGCGACTCGCCGTCGGCGTCACGCGGGAAGGACTCGGCCACCGCCCGCAGCAGGTCGGCCCGCGACAGGATGCCGGCGAGCCGCCCCTCGTCGTCCACGACAGGGAGCCGCTTGAGGCGAAGCTCGCTCATCCGACGTGTCGCCGTCTCCACGGTGTCGCGGAGCTGGAGCACCTGCACGTCGCGGTGCATCACCTCGGACACCTTCTTCGCGGGGAGGGCGTCGAGGACGGCGTCGCGCGAGCCGGCCGGCATCGCCGAGAGCAGCTCCAGCCGCGCGGTGAGGCCGCCCGCTCCGAGCAGGTCCGTGTTGGAAAGGATGCCCCGCAGGCGACGCGCCGCGTCCACCACGGGCAGCGCCCGGAACTCCTGGCCGATGAGGAGCTCCACCGCCTCGCGCAGCGGCGCGTCGTCGCGCACGCTCACGACCTCCGTCCGCATGACGTCCTCGACGTGCAGGTCGAAGCGGAGCTGGTCCACCCCGCGGCCGCCGTACCCGGCGATCTGGACCTCCTCGAGCACGACCATGCCGCCCCCGGCGCGCTCGCGCACGCCCGGCAGCAGGCGCTCCACCCGCTCCGGGGCGTCGACCCAGATCACGATCGCCGGGAGGTGCTGCTCCACGTCGACGAGGGTCGCCTTGCTCACCCGGCTGCTCGCGCCGAAGCCGGCGAAGCCCCGGATCACGGTGGCCCCGGCGGCGCCCTCCTTCCGCAGGTAGTCGACGATCCGCATGTAGTTCGACGCCTGCCGGGTGTGGTCGGTCTGGCTCAGGTAGACCGTGACGCGGACTCCCCGCGCATACCCCTTCATCGTCCTTTCTCCTCTGGTCTCTCATTCGCCCGCCGCGCGGCGGTCTGCCTGCGCAGCGGCCCAGTCGTCGTCATACGCGTCCGTGTCTCCGGCTCGATAAACCGTGTGGCGATGAGCGTCGGCACGACGGCCGAGAGGATGACGACGGTGACGAGCACCGTGTACGCGGCTTGGTCGATGTAGCCGTTCGTGAGGCCGTACAGCGCCGAGATCGTGCCGAACGTGAGCCCCGTGGACATGAGCAGCGTCGTGTAGTTCGCCTGGCGGGCGGGGAACCCGAACGCGCGGGTCGTGGGCCGCGCTACCGCGACCAAGGAGATGCTGTCCACGCACCGTCCTCCGCATCGGGGTACAAGAAGGCCCCGGGCCTGCCATGCAGTCCAGGGGCCATCAGCCCGTGCGGGCGGTTCAGGCGCTCAGCGCCTCGGCGGACACCATCGCCGGATTGGGGCAATCGTAGTCGCCTCCAAAAGCGGGGTCAACCCGACCAGAGCGTGATGTGAGCGGCCAGAGCGTGATGAACCAGCCGACCGTTCCGCGAGGTGCGGCTATGGGCTGGCATGGCCGACCGATCACCGAGAGTCGATCCAGACGACGGCCACGAGAAACTGCCCATAGCCGGACGCCAACTTGCCCGGCCGTGGCCACCGGACGTGCCCGTCCGCGGCCACTGAACCTGCCCAGCCCGCTTGGCTGGTCCTCGTTGGGATCAGCAGGCGAGGACGGCGGCCCGACATGTGGATTGCGTCGCGACGTCGCCGCGGCCGCCGACGCGTTGGGACCCTACTCGGGCGCGGCCGCGGCAGGCCCACCGCGCGACCCGGGAGGATGGGGGAGCGCGATCCCGCCCGAGGGTTCACCTGACCGATTCGAGAGCGGCCTGCGCTTTCCGCCGGAGCCACCCTGAGGCGCGCACCGGGTGCACGACAGGGACTGCTCGGGTCGCTGCGACGCCCCGCCTGCGCCTCCCGCCGCAGGCCGGCGTCGCCGGCGGACGCCTATTGCTACCGGCTTGCTACCGGGTGGCGGCCCCCACGCCTCCAGCATCCTTTTCACGTGATACGTACACACTTGGGATTGACCCGGCGCGCATCGGCCCGTAAGGTCGTCCCGTGGCCCCAGAGGGCCGGAGAAGCGCGAAGAGAAGACTGGTGGGCCGGGGCAGAATCGAACTGCCACAGCCGAAGGCGAGGGTTTTACAGTTCCCGGCGCAGCGTTCGCCGAGGTCCGCCCAGTCCGATTTCCCGCACGGAACGGCCATTGCAGCCGGGCCAGTGTTCGCCGGCGTTCGCCCCGATTGCTACCGGCGTTGCCACCGGGCGATCGCCCCGTTGTCCCACCTGGCCTGCGCCGGCGACCGCCGCCCGGACATTGAGGTCGGAGGTCCAACCGGCTTAGCGCCTCCCATAACCACCTCAGCGTGGGGGTGATCCGGCTGGCTCGGGCCACGACCGTGAGCGAGGAGCTTCAGAGTCGGCCCGGGCGAACCTGAACGCGACCTCAGGCCTGGCCGGGTCCCTTGCCGAGGTTGCGGGCCGTTGACAGCCACCCCGCCAGCCTCGACGCTGAGCGATGCCTGCACCAGTCGCCCCGATGACAAATGAACGGACGTTCTATAATGGCGCCGCACACACAATGACCACGCCCCCCGAGTCGCCGAAGATCTACCACATCACCCACGTCGACAACCTGGCCTCGATCGTCAAGGACGGCGGCTTGGTCTCGGACGCGATCGTGTCTCAGCGCGGAGGTCCCGCGACGACGATCGGGATGAGCCACATCAAGGGAGCCCGCTTCCACCGGCCCGTAGCCTGCCACTCAGGCGACGTCGTCGCCGACTACGTCCCGTTCAACTTCTGCCCCCGGTCCGTGATGCTCTACCTCATCTACAGGGCCAATCACCCACAACTCGCCTACAGAGGGGGCCAGGGCCCGATCCTGCACCTGGAGGCGGACCTGCACCGGACCGTCGAGTGGGCCAACGCCAACGGGGTCCGATGGGCCTTCACCGCCTCGAACGCGAGCGCCGCGTACGCCGACTTCTACTCGACGCTCAACGAGCTGAGCCTGGTCCCCTGGGAGAAGGTGGCCGACAACAGCTGGCAGGAGCCGGCGGTGAAGGAGGCCAAGCAGGCGGAATTCCTACTCTTCGAGAGGATGCCCTGGACGCTAGTGGAGGCGATCGGCGTGCGGAGCCAAGCGATCAAGGTCCAAGCCGAGGGCGCGGTGGCGGCGTCGGCGCACCGCCCGAGTGTGATACTTCAACCCGCGTGGTACTACTGAGGCTGATGGCGTGGCGATTGAGCTGACCCGGGGGGACATCCTGCGGGCGCCGACCGAAGCGCTCGTTAACACGGTCAACTGCGTCGGCTTCATGGGACGCGGCATCGCGCTGCAGTTCAAGCACGCGTTCCCGCGCAACTTCGCCGAGTACCAACAGGCCTGCAAACGAGGCGACGTCGAGCCGGGTAGGATGCTGATCCACCAGACCGGGCAACTTGCCGGCGTGCGGTTCATCGTGAACTTCCCCACGAAGCGCCACTGGCGCGGCAAGTCCAAGCTCGAGGATATCGACGCGGGGCTCGCGGCGCTTGTGCGTGATGTTGACCGCCTGGGCATCACCTCGATCGCGGTGCCGCCCCTTGGGTGCGGTCTGGGCGGCCTCGACTGGAAGGACGTCCGGCCCCGCATTGAGGGCGCCTTCGCCGCGCTTCCGGACGTCCGAGTCCTGGTCTTCGAGCCCGCCGGCGCTCCGGCACTTCCTGATATCCAGGCGAGCGTCGAAGTGCCTCGCATGACGCCGGGCCGGGCGACGCTGGTGGCCCTGATGGCCAAGTACCTCGACGGCCTGATGGACACCTCGGTCAGCCTCCTCGAGGTGCACAAGCTCATGTACTTCATGCAGGAGGCGGGCGAGCCGCTTCGCCTGCGCTACGTCAAGGCCCCGTACGGGCCGTACGCCGAGAACCTGCGACAGGTGCTGGCCCGGGTGGAGGGCCACTTCATCAGCGGCTACGGCGACGGCGGCGACGCCCCCGGCAGGCAGCTGGAGGTCGTCCCCGGCGTGGCCCCTGAAGCCGAGTCCTTCCTCGCCGACCATCCGGGGACGGCCGAGCGGTTCCGCCGGGTGACAGACCTCGTCGCGGGATTCGAGACCCCGTTCGGCATGGAGCTGCTGGCCTCGACGCACTGGATCGCAGCGCATGAGGGGGCACAGTCGCCGGATGAGGTCGTCGCCGCCTTCCGCGCCTGGAACGAGCGCAAGTCGATGTTCAGCGAGAAGCAGGTCCGGATCGCTTGGGCCGCCCTCGAGGCCGGCGGCTGGCTGTAGCGAGCTCCGTCCCGAATCAAGCGACTCCACATGCAACGTCTGCCACGCAGCGCCAAGCCGACCCCACCTACGGCGCTGTCCCTGGGCGCGTCACCGCTGTCCGGTTCGATGGCCGAGTGCAACGCACAGCCTGCCTGAGCGCATGGAGACCTTCAGGCGGGCGATGCAACCGCAAGGAAGCGATCACTGACGTCGTCTCCAACTCGCATAGGAGCGAACAGCACGCTCAGCCGCAGCCTGTGGGTCCGCCCGTGGAGCTGGACCTCGTCAATGCCTTCCTCGACGGCCCCAGAGGCAAGCGCTCGGAGGAACGGCTCCTCAGAAAGGGACTTCTCCTGGGGGAGGTAGACCATGGCCGGTGAGCGGTAGCTGTGGTCAATCCTGAACTTCGGAGGTGGCGGCTCGAGGCGAGCGAACCCCGGGAGGGTCGGCTGGAGCTTGAGCCGATCGAGCTCCCGTCGCTGCGTCTTCGAGTGCCTCGGGGAGATGCTCAGGAACGCGGACGGCTGGGTCGCTAGGTCGATGAGCCGCCGGCCGCTAGCCGCGAGGCTTGCCTCGGCAAGATTGGCCAACTCGACCACGGCTGACATGCTCAGGCTCCTGCCCGCAAGGAGTGGAGCGATCAGCCGGGTGGGCATCAACAGGTGAGCGCCGGCGACCTCGCAGAGCCCTTCGACTGGATCTGCCGGTGCCCCAATGAGGGTGTCGTCGGAGGGTGGGCGGCAGGCGTTCGGATCCGCCCAGAAGTCCGGGAAGAGGGTGTGCCCCACCTCGTGACCGACCGAGAACCGCCGGCGGGCGAGCGAGTCCTCGGCGCGCCGTTCGATCACCAGCTCGCCGGGCCTTGCTCCGGGACCGATCTTGGCAATCACTGGCAGCCCGGGGACGTCCCTGATGCTGGTGACACCTGCGAACGAGGCGACGAGCTCGATGTCGACGGGCAGCTCCGCGAGACCACCCAGTCCCTGGACCTTATCCAGGAGCGCCTCGGCTCTCTTGACGATTGCCCTGACTGGTTCGTCGATGCCTTCGGCCGAGCAGAGCCTGCCGACCGCGACGCTACTGCTCGTCCCCACGTCTCGCTCGTTCCTGTGCTTGCGTGTCGAGCGGTAGAGAGAGCTCCAGCTGCTGGATGAGCAGCTTCCAGCGGCCGGCGGACTGGGGCTGCTGTCCGCGGAACCGGATGCTGGCGAGGTGTCGGACGTCCGAGCGGCTCAGCCCGAGCTCCCCGGCGGCCTCAAGGAGGCCGTGCGGAATGTCCTTGTCTCGGAGGTCGGCGACGCGAGGGGGCTCAGGCTCGACGAGGTCGGCCACGGACACCCCGAGCTCGCGCGCCAATCGATATAGGACAACCGCCGTTGGGACGGGGCGTTGGTCGGAGTCTTCCCGCTCCAGCTCGTAGAGATAGGAGCGAGAGATCTTCGCTCTGCGAGCGAGTTCCGTGAGAGGGATATCGCGGTCGATCCGGAGCGATCGGATGCGATCGCCGAGCCATGGGAGTCCGTCATCGGAGACATGGTCGTCTACCATAGTTGACAGTCCTGCTCCAGCTTGGCATTATGCGATCTGCGACGACGTCGTCCACTATAGCCTACGGATCGTCGGCGGCCAAGGCCGTCTGACGGCGACGTCGGCAAGCTCCAGCAGGTGGAGGCACGGCCGAACAATGAGCACTGAGGATCCCGCGGGCCCGCATGGACCCAAGCCCGTGACGATCGTCGTCAACGGGGAGCCGCACGAGGTCCCGAAGGAGGAGATCACCTTCGACGAGGTGGTCGCCCTGGCCTTCCCGGGCGGGCCGCAGGGCCCCAACTACATCTACTCGGTGACCTACCGCAAGGGTCCGGACCACAAGCCCAAGGGCATTCTGGCCGAGGGCGGCTCGGTGAAGGTCAAGGACGGCATGATCTTCGATGTCCGGGTCACTGATAAGTCGTAGCCCGGATCTCGCTCGCCTCGCCCGCGAGGGCTACGCGATCGAGGTCCGCGCCGGCCACCTGCTGGTCCACGACGTCCCCTACGTCGGGCCTGACGGTCAGGTGCACCGCGGCGTGCTCGTGTCCAGCCTGACGACGACCGTCGTCGACGGCGAGGAGGTGGCGGCTCCGCCGGACACGCACGTCATCGAGTTCGCGGGCGAGGTGCCCTCCGACCGCGCCGGCCACCGCCTCGAGCGCCTCATCAACGGCGAGGTCAGCAGGGACCTCGGCAGCGGCATCCGGGCGAGGTTCTCGTTCTCCCACAAGCCACCTGGCTCGTCGGGCTACCCGAACGTCTACGAGAAGGTGGTGTCCTACGCCGCGATCCTCGGCTCGCACGCCGCTGCGATCGACCCGGACGCGACCGCCTGCTCCTTCCGGGTCGTCGAGTCCGCAGAGGAGGGGTCGCCGTTCCTCTACCAGGACACCGCTTCGGCGAGGGCTGGCATCGGGGCGCTGTCGGAGAGGTTGAAGGTCGGCGCCATCGCGATCGTCGGCGTCGGCGGCACGGGCTCGTACCTGCTGGACCTGCTCGCCAAGACGCATGTCGCCGAGATCCACCTCTACGACGGTGACCGCCTCCGGGTGCACAACGCATTCAGGGCGCCTGGCGCGGCCTCGATCGCCGACCTCGACGGTGGGCCGAACAAGGCCAGCCACTTCGCCGCGGTCTACAGCCGCATGCGGCACGGCGTCCTGGCCCACCCGTACGATGTCGACGAGTCCACCGTCGCGGTACTCGAGGGGATGTCGGCGGTGTTCCTGGCCGTCGACCCGTCGCCGTCCAAGCGGGCGATCGTGGAGTGGCTCGAGGCGCACGGGACCCCGTTCTTCGACACCGGCATAGGGGTCGACATCGATGGAGGCGCCCTGTCCGGCCAGGTCCGGCTGACCGCAGGCCTGCCGGGTCGACCGGCGTCCGGACGCGGCTGGATCCCGACGGAGGACCCCGGCGACGACGCCGCCCTCTACGCGGCGAACATCCAGGTCGGCGAGCTGAACGCGCTGGCCGCCGTCCTCGCCGTCCTCCGGTGGAAGCGGCACCTCGGCTTCTACCTGGACCAGCAGGACGAGCAGCACACGCTGTTCACGATCAGCGGCAACGACATCGTCGACGACCGATGCTGACCCGACCGCCGGTTCCGCTGGAGCACCAGTTCGTGGAGTTCATCCCGCGCGACCTCGAGCCACGGGTCCTGTACGTCTCGGTCCAGTACGCGACGTGCGTCCACGCCTGCGCCTGCGGCTGCGGCGGCCGCGTGGTGACGCCGCTCAGCCCGGACGACTGGCGACTGGCGTTCGACGGCGAGAGGGTGTCGCTGTGGCCATCGATCGGCAACTGGGCCTTCCCCTGCGAGTCCCACTACTGGGTCCGGGATGGCATGGCGGTCTGGGCGCCGAAGCTGCCGAGGCGGCGAATCGAGGCGTTCAGGGCGCGCCACCGACGGTCCCGTGTGTGGCACTGGGAGGGCGAGCCCGAGGAATGGGGTGCAGTCGATGAGATTGGAACCTGCGTTCTAAACTGACCAGGAGCCGAGCATCGGAAATGGGGTGCGTGATGGGCAAGAACCAGTGGGTCGTGCGTCATGGCGACGGATGGGCGCAGCGCGGCGAGGGCAACTCGCGCGTCACCCGCACCTTCGGGACCCAGCGGGAGGCGATCGACGCAGCCCGGGAGACCGCGCGCCGCGGCGGCAGCGAGCTGTACATCCAGAACCGGTCGGGCCAGATCCGCGAGCGGGACACCTACGGCCACGACCCCCATCCGCCGAAGGGCTGATCCCGCCATGGTGCTGTCAGCCCGCCAGCTGCGGACCGGCATCCGGAGCCCGGCCGCCCTCGCCCGCCAGATGCGGGCCGAGTGGATCACGCCGATCGAGCCCGAGACGCCCCGCAGCCCGCAGCGCCCCTGGGTCGATGCGTCGATCAGACGCTACGAGCTGGGCGGCCGCACGCCCGAGGCGCTCATGGCCGACTACGCGGAGCGCACCGGTCGGGCGAAGCGGCGCGACACTGCCGCGAGCGAGATCGCCAACGGCAAGAAGATGCTGGAGCGCTTCGCGCGGCTGGACGCCGAAGAGCCTGCGCCGAGCCGCTTCCAGTTTGGATGGTGCTCCCAGAGATCACGCAGATAACGCTCGAGGGCGCTGTTCACCGTGACGATGTACAAGCGGGCAACGTGGCCGCGAACGACCCCGGGGTCCTGCGCGTTGACAGTGTTGGAGTGCTTGACCGCAAGGGATTGCACGTGGGCAGCCGAGTCGCCAGTCGCGGCGCCTGAAGCGAGCATCTCCTGGACAGCAACTTCCACGAGCTGGCTGGCTGCGCCAAGCTCGCCAAGCTGCTGCTTGAGATCGCGGTAACCCGGCCACCGAAACGACATCCAGATCCCCCATCGGCTTGTTGTGCGCCCAGGTCCCGACCCGCTCCGCCGCTGCGGTCTCTAGGGAGCCCCCGAGTCCCTCAAGGCAGAACAGGGCGAGGCGATCGCGCGGCTCCTCGAAGATGCGCGCGAGGCTGCGACCTCGATCGTGGCCGCGCGCCTCGACTCGGTCGCCTCCTTCGCGACGATTCTCGAGCGTACAGGCGAGCTGGTCGGCGAGGATCTGGAGGCCGCGATCGCCTCGTCGTTCGACGCCAGGCCTGGCGACTGACGAAGGCCCGAACGCGTGGGACAGCGCGCGTCGCCGCTGTGGCGGTCGAGCCCGCAACGGGGCACGGCGGACCGCGACAAGTTCGATCGAGAGGCGGCGCTCGCGCCGGGCACAGGGTGCGGCCGCCTCCTTGACACTGGGCGGTCGATACAAGAGCAGCCGCCAGCGCCTATCGAGCATAAGCGGCGGATAAGTGGCTGGTGGCAGCCTGCCCGGGGCCCCGCTCCGGACGGCGGAGATGCGGCGCCGTCGGCGTGCGCGCATGACCGGCGGGCGGTCACGCCGCTGGCCGACGGGGCCTCGACCCTCCGAGGCGGGCGTCGAGCCGAGCGGAGCCGAGGCGAGCAAGGGCAGCGGGTCGTCCCCGAGGTGTGACAACCGCAATCGGGTAGCGCTTGGCGTCGTCTCGCACGGGGGTGGAACCCTCCCGCAGCCCGCAACTCCCCCGCCGGCCGCCGCATGCCCTGGGCAATCGGAGTCAGGCGTCAGCTTCGAGCTCCTTGCGCAGGGCCGCGAGATCGACGATCCGGATCGGGCGGCGTGGCGATCCGAAGGCGGTAGGGATCGGCATGTCGGTGACCAGGAGGCCGACGAACTCCCAGCCCCTGAGCTCGGCGTCGAAGTCGCGCGCGACCGCGCCCCGGTTCACTCGGAGCCACTCGACCCGCCGGTCATGGCGCTCGAGGTGGCCGCCAGGCCTGATGAATTCCTTGGACTCCGAGGCCAGCTCCCATGGGGTGCGCGCGGCGGCGCTCGACTTGCACTCGATCGCGAGGACCCGCCGCCGGCGGGGGTCGAGGGCGAGCACGTCGATGTCGCCGAGGTCGGGGCCGGGCGCCCCGATTCTCCCGCCGCCGGCCTTGCGCACGCCTGTGCGCGCCGTCATGCCGGCGGCCCGGCACGCGCCGGCCACGTCCTCCACGAGAGCTCGGGCCCGCTCGGCTGCGATCGCGCCCATCAGGGTCCTCAGGCCGCTCGTGCGCGCCCGCAGGCTGCCGCCGCCGACAAGGCTGAAGAGGTGGCGCCCGGCATGGACCAGGTGGCGCGTGCCGAACGCGATCTGTGGGTCGCCTGGCCTCCCGGCGGCGACGAAGGGGCGGCGGACGTACGAGTACGCGCGGTTGAACCGCCACGGGAAGACGTCCTCCTGCCGGAATCCCGGCGGCGCCTCTGAGATCCGTGCCCGCGGGGTCAGCGTGAGATCGGACAGGATCCGGTCGGCGAGCCCGCGCGCCATCCCCTTCCTCTCGGCGATCTCGTCGAGCAGGCCGGCCCGGTCGATTACCGCCACGGACACCCTCCGGTCGTCGGCGGCGAGGAGCGCCCCGTTCATCATGAGGAGGACCTCGGACAGGGCGTAGCCGAACTCGCCGCGCCAGGCCGCGTCGAGCTCGAGGCTCCGGGCGTCGAGTTGGACCTCGTGGTCGGGCGCGAAGTGCCACCACTCGTCGTACGCGCGCGACGCCTCGCCGCGCTGCCAGCGCTCGGCGGCGGCGGCGTACTGCGCTTGGATCGGCCTCACTTCGACATGGAGGCGGCCGCCGGTGTCGAAGGCGGCGCGGACCCGCCCGCCGCCGAGCCACGCGCGGTCGCTCGCGAGGCCGAGTTCCGTCACGAGGGACGCGAGGGCCGTGAGCTCCTCGGCGGCCCTGTCGGAGCACGGGGTTCCGCCAGTGGATGGTGTGGCCGCGACGCACTCGACGAGGTACCGGGCCGATACCGCGGACCTCGGGATCCGCTGCAGGTCTCGGCGCAGCCGCAGGACCTCGTCATCCTCCTCCCCGAAGACCAGCGGGGCGCTCACGAGCCGGCTGTGGACGAGGGCCTCCTCCCGGTGGGCCGACTCCACGAGCTCGACCGCCCGCAGGAGCGCGGCGTCGCGATCGAGCTCCGCGAGGCCGGACGCCATGCGCTCGACCAGGTGCTCCACAGCGGCGTTGATCAGAGCGCGCGGGCCAGCCTCGCGGACGTGCGGGGCGAGTGCCTCCTCTGTGAGCGTGTCATCCCAGCGCGCGACCTCCGCCTCCGACACGGGCCGCCAGGGCCGGACGTCGGGGGGCCCGAGCAGGTCGGCGAGGTCGCCTGCCGGCATGCCGATGAGCCGCCTGCGGCCGATCGGGAGCA
Source organism: Chloroflexota bacterium (assembly GCA_021825385.1). Taxonomy (GTDB): domain Bacteria; phylum Chloroflexota; class Limnocylindria; order Limnocylindrales; family CSP1-4; genus JAKAHU01. The sequence continues at coordinate 11,269 of JAKAHU010000016.1, forward strand.
CCGCCTCGACGGCCTCCCCCGCGTCCCGCGGGTCCCCGGCGAGGTCGTACACCATGCGCAGGACGGCCTCGACCAGGTACCGGTCGGCCTCGTTGTCGGCCTGGCCGGCGACCTCGGCGAAGCCCGGCTCGAGCGCGAGGTGGGCGGTCCCGTCCTTCTCGATGCCGCCGCTCAGGATCGGAGGGCGGCCTTCCTCGTCGAGCGGGGCGTCGGATGATGCCCGGTCGTCGGACACGAGGACGGCCATCGAACCGGCGACATCCGGCATGCAGCCGGGCAAGTCGGCCGGGAGCAGCGCGAAGGCGGTGGCGAGCGAGTCGACCACGTCTGCCAGCACGCCGGCTTCGTCGCCGCCGTCTGGGCGGAACCAGACCTCGAGACGCCCGGCCGCGACGATCCTGGCCGACGGGTCGTAGGCGGCCGGCGGGACGATGACAGGGAGGCGGGCTGTCCGGTACCGCTTGGTTCCCGCGGCCACGCCGCGGTAGCCCGGGGGGTGCACGGCCGCCATCCCCGTCTCGCGCGCGACGAGCCTCCGCAGTGGCTCGGCCGTCCCCGGCTCGACGAGGAGCACGAAACCCGACCCGGACGGGGGCTGGGGGTGACGCTCTCCGAGCTGGAGGTAGAGCACGAACTCGTCCAGCGTGCTGAACCGGACCACGTCGCCCCGGTCGCGGGCGGCGGCGGCGGAACGCGCGAAGCGAAGCAGCCCGAGCGGCGTCCGGTCGGCCCAGCGCGAGAGCACGTCCAGGTCGGAGGCGGCCATGCCGAGGGCGAACGGCCCGGCGCCGCCACCCGGTTGCGCGAAGTAGGGCGCCGCCAGTGGCTGGCCGACCGCGAGGGCCACGTCGTGGGGACCTGCGGCCGCGAGGGCTTCGGCAACAGCGCCGTCGATCGGGCGGAGCCCGTCCTCGCTGTCCCAGGGCGGGGCGAGCGGGTCGTTGAGGACGGCCAGGAGGAGCCGGGAGTCATCGCCCATCGTGAAGGCCTCGACCCCCGCGGACCTGCGGAGACGATGCGCCGACCGGGCGCCCATGCGTGCGACCGACTCGCGGACCGCATCGCCGAGAGCCCGCCCGTAGCGCGCCAGCAGGTCGTCGACGGCGTCTCGCTCGACGAACTCGGCCGCGATCAGCTCGTTGACCTGGACGAGGAGGAGCTCAGGCGCCTCGATGAGCCACCCGTCCGGCGTCTCGGTCGCGACTCTCCGCGACCCGGTCGCCAGCCAGCCCATGGCGTCGTTCGCCCCGTCGATCAGTCGAAGTTCATCGGCAGCCCACGAGATCGCCGCCTCAAGACGGCTGCGGTCGGCGTGGCGCGGGAGGACGATCCGCCGCGTCCGCTCGGGAGCGAGGTACGGCCCGAGGCCGGCCCGGTCGCTCGTGGCCCCGGCGACCGCAAGCACGGCGGCGACGCGCGCGGCGAGCCGCTCCGTGCGGCGGCCCCTGAGGCGCCTGCGGTCGAGGTAGAGGGCCGCCAGGAGCAGTCGGTTCGCATAGACGGCGTCCTGCACGGGCCCCGGCAGCACGACCGAGGCGCCGTACGGGCCGACGACCTCGTCGGTGAACGGATGCGGGGGCCGGTCCTCCTCCGCACTGGCCCCCGGGCAGACGGCCTCGACCGCCCGGTCGACCCAGCCCCGCCTGCCGTAGAGCGGCTCCACCGTCCCCGGGCTCGCGCGGAGCGCGTCGAGGCGGACAGTCGCGCTCGCGTTCGCAGGCAGGAGCCGGGCGGCAGCGAGCAGGAGGCGTGACGGATGGGGGATCTCCACGGCGAGCCAAGCCTACCGGGCTGTCGTAGTCCTGCAGAGGCTCCCGTCCGCCGTGGACTCGGGTTCAGCCGCCCGTGCCGCTCCGTCCTGACCGGCGCTGCCGCAGCGGCCGGAAGCGCCCGCTTGGGCGCCGTCGGCCCGCTGCCAGGGCGGGCGTCAACCTGAAGGCGTCAGGCCTCGGTCGGCCGCGCCATCGGCCCTCGGCCGTCGAGCGCGTTCGCGAGGAGACGCCGCGGCACGCGCGCCGCGGCCGGCAGCTTCCGGAGGCGCCGGCAGCCCGAGACGGGCTGCCATCCCCGGCGGGATTGGCTTCAATTCCGCGAGCAGGTTCGCGCCGTCGTCATCGGACGTGGACGCCCAGAGGACGAGGTTGCCGTCCTGCCGCACGACCTCCACCGCGACCACTTCCGAGTCCGTCGCGACGACGTAGCCGACCCGGCCGGCGTTGATATCGGCGATCGCCTCGGCCACAGCGACAGGGCCGGCCTCGGTCACCAGCCCCGCGATCTGGCCATTCTCGCCGCGGATGACGTCGAGCACGACGAGACGCCGCCACCTGGTCTTCGTGGGTGCCTCGTAGTGCCACCCGCTCACCGCGCCGGTGACGTAGGCATCCTCGGCGACGCGGAGGCCGTCCCACCTGGCCGACTGCCGACCGGGGAGCCGGAGGGCGTTGTCGATCGGATCGACGCTGACGGTCAGCCGGTAGTCGCGGATGGCGTCCTCGATCCCGGGCATCTGGTCGCGGCGGAGGAACCCGCCCTGCTGGAGGATGCGCCGGACCCGGGCGGCGAACCGCGGGTCGCCCATCGCCCTGTCGACACCCGCCTGATCGTGCTTGAAGAGGCCCTTCAGTTCAGCGGTCGCGCGCTCGTTCTCGAGCCGCCGGCTCTCCGGGCTGCTGAGCGTCGCCTCGAAGGCGGCGTAGTCGAGCGCGAGGTACCGGTCTCCGAGCGCGAGGAGGTCGAACACGCCGTCGAGGACGATGACCCCGTCCAGCGGATCGAGCTTGTTCTCGGCGGTGAGGCGGTACGCGCGCTGGTGCTCGACCTGGTCCACCTGCCGCCACGGGCTGCCCACACGGGCGAGGACCGCGGTGTGGTCCGGGAGGCGCGGGCCGTCCGCCAAGTCCGCGGGCCCGGCGTCCACTGCGTCCTTCCCGCGGATCACGAGGGCGTAGAGCCTCGAGTACCGCATGGACGGCGTCCCTGCAAGGCGCCAGGCGGCACCCATGACGGCCTCGAGCAGTCCCGTGTCGAGCTCGCCGAGACTGCCCGAGCGAGCCTCGTCAGCAGCCCACGGGAGGTGGGGAACGACGTTGCGCTCGCGCTGGCGGTTCGCGAACACCCTGGCCGCGTTGGCGGTCCGCTCCGCGTCGGCGCTCGGGAGCACGACCTTCCAGGCCTCCGGGACATCCGCGTCGCTCCGGCGCGACGCGATGACCACATCGACATCCGAGTCGGGATCCGAGAGCAGGCGCTCGAGCGTGTCGAAGTCGAAGTGGGTGCTCGGCGGCAGTCGCTCGGTCACTCCATGTTCCTCGGCTGTGCTGCGAGAAGGCCGTCGCCAGTGAGCGCCTCATGAGCCCAGAACGGCTTGCCGGCCTCAGGCTTGGCGCGGCCCACGACCCAGACCACCTCGTTCCTGGAGGTCTCTACCCTCCACACCGGTGCCACGTGGCGCGGGTCGTAGACCCACAGGTCGCCCCGGACGAGCTCGACGGCCACCGCCGCGATGACCAGGACTCCGGTCGCGATTGACCAACCGTTGTCAACGGGCGTGAGCAGGATGGGCGCAAGCATGAGCACGAACCCCAGGGTCTGCGTCCGGTCGTACTCCGTCTTGGCGGCCTGCAGGCGGGTCGGCTTGGCCTTCCGCATCTCGCGGAACGCGAGCGTCGGCCCGACGAGGCACCAGCCGGCAAGCAGCGCGAACCAAGGCCAGGCCACGTACCACTGCTCGAGGTACGAGCGCAGCGTCAGGAGAATGGAGAGGGGCAGCATGACCCCGACGGAGGCATTGACGCGCCGGAGGGCGCTCAGGACCGCGGTGCTTGACATCATCTCGCCTCAGGTCAGCGTGGCAGTCGGGATGCGGGGTGCGCCCTGCCGGGGCGGGCGCAGTGGCGTCGGGATCGAGGAGCTCGCATGAACCACGTAGCTGTAAACAGGGCGGGTGACGTCTTCAGGGGTCTCCTCGTGCCCGTCTGGGCCCCGATGGCTGCGCCAGCCACGTCCGTCCGCCAGGAGCGCCGGGCCGACGGCGCCCTCCACTGGTGCTTCGAGCTCGCCCTGGGGCGCCGATGGAGCCTGAGGCTCGAGCTCGCGCCCGAGGGCGCCGACGGGGTCGGGCTCGCGGCGTTCCTGAGACCGACCGGCCTCGCCCTGCGGGCAGCTGCGCTCGGCCGACGCCCTGGCGACTCGGGCTACCGCCAGGTCCACCGGGAGTCGCTCGCCGGCGGAGTCACCCCGGAGGCCGCCGAGCAGGGGCTCTACCGGGTCCTGGCGGCGGTGCGGCGGGATCGCTCCGTCCGGGAGTACCTCGACCGCCTGCCCTGATCCTGCGTACAACGACTCCCCCGCATCGCGATGGCCAGGCAGCGATCATAGGCCACACGCTGCCGTCGGGCGGGGCCGTGTCCGGCCGGTAGGCCGACCGGCCAGTGCGTCAAGGGTCCGGCTGGCGCCGTCATCCTGAGCCGCCCCAGCGGCGGGCGAAGCGCGCCTGCGCATCGGCGGGCCCGCAGACGTCGCACGTCGGCTTCCGCTGCGCAGTGCTGGACGAGACGGAACCGGCACCGGTGAAGTAGAGCCGGAACTCGGCCGCGGCCGGCGGGCCAGATCGGACGAGGGTGATGTGGCGGGCCGCGAGCAGGACGCCGGCCGCCGCCGAGACGAACCCGACCGACCATTCGGGCCCGTCGATCGCCGCGCCGAGGCGCCGGAGCTCCGTCTCGCCGACGCTGCCGCACCGGCGGTGCTCGAGGAAGTCCTCGATGGCCGCCGCGGCCTCCGGGGACGCCCCGGCGAGCCGCAGGCGCTCGGCCCGTTCAGGCGCGCCAAGTGAAGCGAGTTCGTCGGCCATGTCCCGCATGTCCGCCTCGAGGACGGGGTGGTTGCATGCCAGGCATTCGCACGCCCCGGCATGGGAGTAGTAGGTCGACTCGGCGCGGAGCCCGTCGGTCGAGCCCGACACGACATGGCGAGGCTGCAGGGCCGCGATGTCGCGGCGCGAGGTGTTCCGGTCCACGCACGAGAGCACGTACTCGTACCTGAACAGGGACTCGGTCGCGAGCAGGGCGGCGGGAAGGGACCGCCCAGCCTCGACGAGGTACTCGGCCAGATATGCCCGGTTCGGGTGGAAGGCCACGCCCGAGCCGGCCGCGAGCCTCGCCCCGAGGTCGGCCTTGCGCGCGCCGACATCCGCGTGCTCCGCGGTGAGGAGCCGGTTGCGGCTGGTCGGGTCCACGATGTCAGGGTCGATCCCGACGAGCGCCGCGTTGAGGTTCCGAGAGGCGGCCGCCGTGTACAGGTACGCCCCGCCGACGGCGCCGAGGCCGACCAGGTAGGCAGGCGGAACGACAAGGTCTTGGCTGCGCTCCGCGGACGACCAGGCGGGGGCCCCGAGGGTCGAGAGGTCGACCTCGAAGGTCCCGGTGACGTCCAAGGAGCGCAGGTGCCGGAAGACGCGGTCGGCGGCGAGGCAGGCGGCGAGGTGCGGGCCGAGGGCTTCCAGCCGTCGCGGCGCGACAGCGGGCGCGGCCCGCTCCGTGGAGCAGAAGGCCGCGAACCCGTCGCCGTGGGCGCGCACCACGAGGCCCTCGTGGCGCGGCGCCGGCCCGTGGCCGGACCAGACCAGGATGTCGCCCGCCGCGGCGCGGTCGGCGACGACCTCGATCTCGCCCCCTGACACGCGCCGCGCCACATCGAGCAGGCGCTCGTCGAGCCCTGTCCCGGACGCTCCGGGGCGCGGGAAGGCGCCGGGGATGACCGGCGCCGAGGGCACGTCGATGCTGACTGCCTCGACCACCCCGAACATCCGCGCCACGAGGTCGACCGCGAGCGCGAGGACGGCCTGCGCGGCGAAGGTCCGCGAGCCGGCTGCGTCCGTCGCGACCACGACGCGCCGTGGCGAGGGGCGCAGAGCGCCGAGCCGGACTCGGCTGTCCGTGCGCAGGTGGCGGTCCCCGCTGCTCAGGGCCATCGGAGGTCCAGCGTCGGGCGAGCCTCGCCTCCATCGTCGACGACCTCGATCGAGGCGAGGGCATCGCCGGGCGGCAGCATCGACCAGCCCGCAGGTCCGTGGACGTGCACGCCGCAGGCCGCGAGGTCGACATGGGCGCCATACCACGGGAGGACGATCGACACCGCTCGGCGCGACACGATCAGGTCGTCGTCCCACGGGGAATGCCGGACGTCCCATCCCGGGTGCCCGTGGAGCTGCGCAACGACGGCGAGGTCGTCGCCGATGCCTGCGTTGAGCTCCTCGAGGGCCGCAGGTTCGATCTCGAAGTTGCGCGGCCGCCCGCGCTGACGCGGCACGCCCAGCCGCACGACACGCAGGGTGCCAGGGACGCCGTACCAGAGGCATCCGCCCTCGAGGCCGGCCGCCGAGAAGGTCGCGAACACGGCCGTGGTGTCGTCCCAGATCGCTCGCGGGACGACCAGTCGCGGCGCGCTCACCTGCTCGGTCCTTTGTAGAACGGGGCCTGCAGCACGTCCCTGAGGACGTTGATGGAGGCGGCGAAGGTATGGGAGTCCTTCTTCCACGCGATCGCCCCGTCGGGACTGTGGCCGCCCCAGAAGTAGTACTCGAAGAACATCGAGTTGCAGACCATGCCCCACTCCGCGTCCCCGTAGGTCGGGTGGAAGCCGATGTGGCCGGCACCCTCGATCCGCGGCCAGGCCGACGGGTCGGGGCGGCCAGTCGCCGGGTCGAGGAACGTCGCCCGCGGCGGCCAGTCGGGGTAGTAGGCGAAGTCGAGCCTCAGCACGTAGCGATCGCGCTCGCCGTCGGCGCGAAGGGCCTCGAGGTCGACCGCGATCGACAGGGGCGTCAGCTCGTGCCAGGAGAGCCCCTCGAGGGCCGCGGGCGCGTGCCGCTCGAAGGCGGCACGCGCGAGGAGGGGGTCGACGAGCGAGGGCAGGGGCCGGTCGCTCATGCGTCGACCGCGCCGCCCGACGGTCCGCGCACCTCGAACTGGCGCGCGTGGCAGACGCCCTCCGCCGCGAGCTGAGCCAGGGTGGCGCCGAGGCGGTCGCTGAGGTCGGCGCCGCCCTTGCAGCGGATGGTGTCGCCGGGGGATCGCGGCTCATCGAGGTGCTCCGGGTCCGCCGCGATGGTCCAGACCTCGTCGAGCGTCGTCGACTCCGGCACCTTGAAGTGCGTCTTGGCGTTGGTCTTGAGGGACTGGACGTGCACCTCCACGTCCTTCGCGCTGCTGCTCATCTCGTCTCCCGTTCCCTGCGCGGGCGGGCGCCCGCTCCATGGACGGGAGCATATAGCAGAACTGCTATATTCGACAAGCGGCGCCGCGGGCCGTGTCGCGATGGAGTACGGTCATGCTGTGCGCGGTCCCCCGGACCGGGGGCAACGAACGTGTAACTTGACGACATAGCAGAATCGCAATAGCGTGGGGGGCAGCCGCCAAGCCGAGATGCCGGAAGACCGCGACGTGTATGTGTCGGCCCGCGGCCGCGAGTGGATGATGAACTGCCATCCGCAGCCCGATGTCCTCAAGGCGGTCCTCAGCGACCTCGTCGACCGAATGGTCCACATCCGGGCGTCCGGCGAGCTCTACGGCAAGGACCCCGGGCAGCCCGTCAAGAAGCTGGAGGGCTTCGAGAGCCTCTGGGAGTCCCGCGTCCGGCACCGCGTCGGGCGCTTCCGCCAGTTCTTCCGCTTCACCAGGGTCGCCGGCCGGCCAGCGGTCATCGCGGTCGACGGCGCCATGAAGAAGGGCGACCTGCCCCGCCGAGAGCTCGAGGTGTTCAACGCCCGCCTGGACCGCTACGAGCTCGCCCTCTCCGACCCCGCCACCCGCGATGCAGACCGAATGAGATGACCACGCCCCGACCCACCGACCTGTTCCCCGACTTCGCCAGCGTCGAGGGCCTCGACGAGGCCTACGCGGCGCGCTACCCGCACGCCAACGTCGCCCTCGCCGTCGCGCGGCTGCGATCCTCCCTGGGCCTGACCCAGGCCGAGTTCGCGTCCCGCATCGGGACGACCCAGTCCGTCGTCGCCCGGCTGGAGTCCGGGCGCCATGGCATCCAGGCCTCGCTCCTCGACCGGATCGCCGCGGCCTTCGGCACGCGCTGGGAGCCCGTCTTCGGCACGTCAGGCCCAAACGCGGCCGAGCCTGCCGGCGCGGTCGCCGGGTCCGGGGACGCCCTGCTCGACGCCTTCAATGAGGCCAACACGCGGGGGGCGTTCGACCTCTCGCGCCGGATCGCCGGCCGCATCAGCCGAGAGCCGCTCACGCCGCGCCGCGAGGTCGCCCTCGCGCTCGACGCGTTCAACCGCCGGAGTTACGCGAGGGCGCTGCAGCGGGCGCGCTCCGCGCTGGGCGGCGATCTGCCGCACGGGTCGCGCATCGTCGCCTCGCTCGTTGCCGGCCGGTCGCTCCTCGCGCTCGGACAGGCGCCCGCGGCCATGGCCGCGCTCTCCGAGGCGGGCGAGGGCGAGCTCGCGGAGATCGCCCGGTGCGAGGCCCTGATGGCCGCCGAGCGTCACGACGAGGCCGTCGCGCTGGCCGAGCGCCTGCTTGCCGGGGCCGAGGGCGATTCCCGCGGGCCTGTGTCCTATCTGGCGGCCCTGGCCTACTGGCACGCGGACCGCGCGTTCGAGGCCCTCACGCAGGTCGGGGCATTCCGGGCGCTGGAGCCGGACGACCGGGACGGCCGCCTCCTCAACGGCGCGATCCTCGGGCTGCTCGGCGACGCCTACTGCGACGAGGCGGCGCACCGTCGGGCCCTGGCACTGTTCCTCGAGTCGCGGGACCGTGACGACCTCGAGGCTGAGCGCCTCCTCGCGATGACCTCGGCCCGACTGGGAGACTGGCAGTCGGCCCTGAGCACCATCGCTGACGTCATCGACCGCTCCGGCCGCGACAGGGCCAAGTACGAGCGGGCTGGCCGCCAGATCGCCCTCGACTGCTTCATCCGCCTCGAGGACGCCGACGCACTCGACACGGCAGCGGACGACGCCCTCGCGCGAGGCCTGATCGACCCAGACACCGCCAGAAGCCAGCACGCCGAGGCGAGCGCGATGCGCGGCGACTACGAGGGGGCGGTGAAGGCGCTCGGCCGCACCGACGACGACCTGCACCTCGCGGACCCGAGGGACCAGGTCAGGTGTGCGATCGCCCTCGAGGCGGGCGGCAGGCTTGCGGACGCTCATCCGATCCTGGTGCGCGTGAAGGCGGCCCTGCCCAACCCGGATGGACAGCTGCTCCTTGCGCGGGCCTGCCTCGCCGCCCGTGACACGACATCCGCCCGAGCGGCTCTGGAGAGCGTGACCGCATGCGACGGCGCGGCGGGCGAGACCGCGAAGGTTGCCCTCGAGCTCGTCAAGGGGATCGAGCGGACGGGGGCCACTGCCGCCCTCGCCTCGCTCCAGCTCCGCGCAGGCCTTGCCTGGGGCCGGCTGCTGGAGGTCCGCGCGATCCTGCCGGCGCCCCGATCGCCCTGGGAGGGACCCCAGCGGCGCGACGGCGCGCCCGAGCACGACGCCGTCTCCCCTGTCCTCTCCATGTTCACGATGAGCTCCGTCGGCGCCGTGCACTGAGCCGGGTCGCCGCCCGACCGGCCCTTCGCGCCGGCCGGGCGGTAGGTCGCGGCCCGCCCTGCGCTTCGAGCCCGGCTGGATCACCGCGTCGCCAGAACGTGCTCGGCGCCCGTGACCGCGCCGATCCGGTCCCCTCCCGAGGCCTGGCAGGTCGACGACGAGGCGGGAGCGCCTGACGGCCCGCGGGCTTACGCCCGAGCGCCCCCGCCGCGAGCCAACGTCGAATGCGGGCCTGCTGACGCCTACACTGTCGCGAACGACCGGCGGACGAGCCCATGTAGGGGGAACCCTTGGCCATCGACGAGGAGCGCGGCGAGCCCGTCCCGGGTCCCGTCTCCGTCGCGCCATCCAGCCCGCCTGCCCAGCCCATCCCGAGACCGGCCCAGATGACGCCCGGCATCCGTGAAGTCCAGCGCGCCGAACTCCACAGGACGATCTGGCGCATCGCGACAGACCTACGCGGCAGCGTCGACGGATGGGACTTCAAGAGCTACGTCCTCGGCTTCCTCTTCTACCGCTTCGTCTCGGAGAACCTCACCGCCTACCTGAACGAGCAGGAGCGCCGCGCCGGTGATCCTGGGTTCGACTACGCGCGCCTGTCGGACGTCGAGGCGGAGAACGGCCGGCAGGACACGGTCGATGAGAAGGGCTTCTTCATCCCGCCGTCGGCACTCTTCGCGAACGTCCGCGCACGGGCCGCCGACGACCAGGACCTGAACGAGACCCTGCAGCGGGTGTTCCGGGAGATCGAGGCGTCGGCAGTGGGCGCCGACAGCGAGGACGATCTCAAGGGCCTGTTCGATGACGTCGACGTCAACTCGAACAAGCTCGGCGCCACAGTCGCCGAGCGGAACCAGAAGCTGCGCAAGCTGCTCAGCGCGATCGGCTCTCTCGACCTCGGCGACTTCAGCTCCCACGAGATCGACGCGTTCGGCGACGCCTATGAGTACCTGATGCAGATGTACGCCGCCGACGCCGGCAAGTCCGGCGGCGAGTACTACACGCCGCCTGAGGTGGCCGAGCTGCTGGCCGCCATCACGGTCACCGGCAGGACCGAGGTGGACAGCGCCTATGACCCGGCCTGCGGGTCTGGCTCGCTGCTCCTGAAGTTCAGGAGGATCTTGGGGCCTGACAAGGTCCGCCGCGGCTACTTCGGCCAGGAGATCAACCTCACCACGTACAACCTCGCCCGCATGAACATGTTCCTGCACGACGTGCCGTTCGAGCAGTTCCACCTCGAGCTCGGCGACACCCTGCTGCACCCGGCGCACCTGGACGAGGAGCCCTTCGGCGCGATCGTCTCCAACCCGCCCTACTCCACGCGCTGGGAAGGCGACGAGAACGCGCTCCTGATCAACGACCCGCGGTTCGCCCCCGCCGGTGTGCTCGCGCCGAGGTCCAGGGCGGACATGGCGTTCGTCATGCACATCCTCAGCTGGCTCGCTCCCGACGGCACTGCCGCGATCGTCGAGTTCCCTGGCGTGCTCTACCGCAGCGGGTCCGAACAGAAGATCCGCCGATACCTGATCGACAACAACTTCGTCGATGCCGTGGTCCAGCTCCCGCCCGACCTCTTCTTCGGCACGACGATCGCGACCTGCATCATCGTCCTGAAGAAGTCGAAGCCGGACAACTCGATCCTCTTCGTGGACGCGTCCGGCGAGTTCGTCCATGCCGGCAACAAGAACCAGCTCTCGCCCGCGAACCGGGAGCGGATCCTCGCCGCGCTCGCCGCGCGGGGGGACGAAGGCCACTTCGCGCGGCTCGTGGCCGCCCGAGAGGTCGCCGAGAACGGATACACCCTCTCGGTTCCGGCCTACGTCGACCCTGCAGACAGCGGCGTGGCCGTGGTCGCCGAGGTCCTCAACGGGCAGATCGCGGAGCTCGCGCGGCGCCAGGCCGACCGGCGGGCGCTGGTCGAGGCCGTCATCGCCGACATCGAAGCCGCATGGCTGCACTGCGAGGCGAGCGCCGAGTGGAAGACGCTCGGCGAGCTCGGGGAGTTCGTCCGCGGCCGCAGGTTCACGAAGCACGACGTGGTCGAGGACTTTTTTACTGATACGGCGACCACCGAGATCTACACGCACTACGGCACGGCGACCAGCACGACGATCTCGCACGTTCGACGCGACCTCTCGGGGCAGCTTCGATTCGCGCGCCACGGAGACGTCGTGATCGCTGCCGTCGGCGAGACGGTGGAGGACGTCGCCAAGGCGGTCGCCTGGCTCGGCGGCGAGGCCGTCGCGATCCACGACGACACGTTCCTCTTCCGGAGCGCCTTGAACCCCAGGTTCGTGTCGTACGCGATGCAGACGGCGTCGTTCCACTCGCAGAAGAAGAAGTACGTCGCCCGCGCCAAGCTCAAACGGGTCAGCAGCGCATCGCTGGCGAAGATCTCGATCCCCGTTCCCTCGATGGCCGAGCAGGACCGGGTCGTCGACCTGCTCGATCGGCTCGACGCTCTTGTCGCCGGCCTGTCGGAGGACCTGCGGTCGGAGGCCGCAGCCCGGCGCCTGCAGTACGAGCACTACCGCGAACGACTCCTCTCGTTCGGGGAGGGCCGGGCGTGATCGGGCCGGCCGGCTCCCGCTACGAGCCGATCGCCGTCTCGGCAGAAGGCACCGTCGTCGCCCAGTTCAGCCGTGCGGCGGACGGCACGAGCGCCTACCAGTCCGAGGCGGACCTCGAGCGCGAGTTCATCTCGCTGCTCCGGAGCCAGGCGTACGAGTACGTCTCCGTCCGAAGCGGTGCCGATCTGACCGCAAACCTACGGGTCCAGCTCGAGTCGCTGAACCGGGTCGTGCTCTCGGACGCCGAGTGGGGCCGGCTGCTCGCCGAGTACATCGCCCCCGCGAACGACCGGGCCATCGACAAGACGGTGCGCATCCAGGAGAACCACGTCCACGCGTTCCGGCGCGATGACGGGTCGACCAAGAACATTGCGCTGATCGACAAGCAGGACATCCACAACAACCGCCTGCAGGTCATCAACCAGTACGAGGTCGGCCCCGACCAGGGCGTCCGGCACGCGACGCGCTACGACGTCACCGTCCTGGTCAACGGGCTGCCGCTCGTCCACGTCGAGCTCAAGCGCCGCGGCGTCTCGATCCGCGAGGCGTTCAACCAAATCGACCGCTACCAGCGTGACTCGTTCTGGGCCGGCACAGCGCTGTTCGACTACGTGCAGGTCTTCGTGATCAGCAACGGCACGCTCACGAAGTACTACTCGAACTCGACGAGGCGCGACCGGGTCGACGAGGGTGCAGCCCGCAGGCGTGCCCGCAGCGACTCCTTCGAGTTCACCTCCTGGTGGGCCGACGCTGCGAACAGGCCGATCCAGGACCTGGTCGGCTTCACCCAGACGTTCTTCGCAAAGCACACGCTGCTCTCGATCCTCACACGCTACTGCGTCCTGACTGTGGACCGCGTGCTCCTGGTGATGCGCCCCTACCAGATCGCGGCGACCGAGCGGATCCTGTCGCGGATCGCCGTGGCGACGAACTACCGCCAGCTCGGCACGATCCGGGCCGGCGGCTACGTCTGGCACACCACTGGCTCGGGCAAGACCCTGACCTCGTTCAAGACGGCGCAGCTCGCGACGCGTCTGGGCGGCGTGGACAAGGTGCTGTTCGTCGTCGACCGAAAGGACCTCGACTGGCAGACCAAGCAGGAGTACGACCGCTTCGAGAAGGGCGCTGCGAACGCCTCGACCTCCACGGCCAGACTGGCGGCGCACCTGGCGGACCCGGAGCGGCGCATCGTCATCACGACGATCCAGAAGCTGGCGCGGCTCGTCGCGTCGCGGAAGGACCACCCGATCTACGAGCAGCACGTCGTCCTGATCTTCGACGAGTGCCACCGCTCGCAGTTCGGGGAGATGCACAGGGCCATCACAAGGGCGTTTCGGCGGTACAACCTGTTCGGGTTCACCGGGACGCCGATCTTCGCCGAGAACGCTTCCGCTGGCGGGAACCCCACGCTCAAGACCACCGAGCAGGCGTTCGGCGACCGGCTGCATGCGTACACGATCGTCGACGCGATCAGCGACCGGAACGTCCTGCCGTTCCGCATCGACTACGTCAACACGATCCGGGCACCCGCGGTGATCCCCGACATGCAGGTGGCCGCCATCGACACGGAGCGGGCGCTGCTCGACCCCGAGCGCGTCCGGCAAGTGGTCGGGTACATCCTCGGGCACTTCGACCAGAAGACCCGCCGGAGCGAGCGGTACGCGCTCGGGGACCGGCGCGTCCACGGCTTCAACTCGCTGTTCGCCACTGCCTCGATCGACGCGGCGAAGCGCTACTACACGGCCTTCGCCGCGGCACAGGAGCACCTGCCGCCGGAGCAGCGCCTCAAGGTCGGGCTCGTCTACTCGTTCGCCCCGAACGAGGCGGCGGACGGCGCGTGGATCGAGGACGAGAGCTTCGACGTCGAGGCGCTCGACGCCCCGTCGCGGGACTTCCTCGACGAGGCGATCGGCGACTTCAACCGGATGTTCGGGACGCGCTGGGACACGTCGTCCGACGGCTTCGACGGCTACTACACCGACATCTCGAGGCGGCTGAAGGACCGCGAGCTGGATGTCGTGATCGTCGTCAACATGCTGCTGACCGGCTTCGACGCCCGCGCACTGAACACGCTGTGGGTCGACAAGCGCCTGCGAGCCCACGGGCTGATCCAGGCGTTCTCGCGCACGAACCGGATCCTCAACTCGGTGAAGACGTACGGAAAC
>JAKAHU010000234.1 GCA_021825385.1 Chloroflexota bacterium
CGGCGCGACAATCGAGGCATCGTCCGTTCGCCGTGCTTGTGCGAACGCGTCGAAGAACGCCCGTGTGGCGCCCTCCGGCGTGGATGGGTCGGCGGACGGTGACGCGGTCGCAGTCGGCGAGGCCGGCGGCGTCGGCGTGGGCGAAGGTCCGAGCTGGCCGACGAGCAGGACACCGCCGGCGACCAGGAGCAGCACAACAACGCCCGTTGCGAGGATGACGAGCGGCCGGTTGCGCTCCGGAATGCGATTCACGTCACGTCCTCGCCGACGCCGAGCCATCGATCGTGAGCGTCACGACGGGCGCAATCCCAGCAAGGCCGAGCAGTGGGATTCGCGCGGGAGCGGAGATCCGGATGCTCACCGTCGGGGCAGTGTTCGCGGCGCCGGTGATCGGATCGGTGCCCGGTGCGTTCGAGATCACGACCTCGGCGGCCGCCGCGATCTCTGAAGGCGTCGCAACCAGCGTGTCGCCGGTTGCGGCGAGGTTCCGCGCCAGGTACTCGCGAGCCAGCCGCTCGGCCTCCGCAATCTGAAGCCTGGGCGGCTCCCCGGCGGCGAGGGCCGCTGGGTCGAGGGCCTGGGTGGCCGTCAGCGCGGCCATGTCGAGCTGGGCGCGGATGCGCGTCCGCAGTCCCTCGATCGTGCCCACAGCAAGGACGAGCGCGAGCACGAGCATGAGGACCGGGAAGAGCAGGACCGCATAGACCGCGACCTGGCCGCGCTCGCCGGCTCGCCGCGCCCTCATCGGGTCACCTCGCTCCGGGTCACGAACTCGGCCTCGAGCGGGACCGCCCAGGTCCCGGCAAACGGGATCGCGGCCTGTTCGTCGATCGAGACCTGAACGCGAATCGGCTCGCCCCAGGAGGCAACCGCCGGTTCGACGACGATTCGCACACGATCAGGGTCAAGGCCGCCATCCGAGAGCTCGGTGATGATCCGGGTCCGGACGAGCGAGCTGTCGCCACCCACGACCGCCGCCTGCCGGGCACCGGCCGCAGCAGCCGCGTCGAGGACGAGCCGGGTGTGCTCGAGTCGGCCGAACACGACGACCGCCAGCAGGATCGGAACGAGTACGAGGGGCACGACGAGGACGGCCTCGACCGTCGCCAAGCCACGCTCCCCGCGGCGAGGATCGGTGCGGCTGCCGGGTCTCGCCACTCGGTTCACTGGCCCAGCAGCTGCCCGATGAGCTCGCCGATCCGCGTGGCGAGCCCGTTGTTCCAGGCCACGATCGCCGCGGCGAGGACGACGAGGATGATCCCGGCGGCGATTACGTACTCGAGCGTCGTCAGGCCCCGTTCGTCGGCGCGAATCGCTGTCCAGACCTTCCCTAGCAGCGACCCCAGCTTCCTCAACACGTTCGACCTCCCTTCAAATTCGCCCCAACGTCGAGAGGAAGAGGGGCACCACGATCAGCAGGATGAACACGGGCAGGTAGATCGCGGCGAGGATCGCCGCGAGCTTCGGCTGGACGGTCGAGGCGGCGCCGAGGAGCCGGTTCCGTTCTCCCTCCCGGAGCGAGCGCTCGTGCTCGACCAGGACGTCGGGCACGCCTTTGCCCGTCCGGCGGGCCTGGCCGAGCGCCGCGGCCAGCTCGTCGAGCTCCTCGAGATCGGCCGCCGCGGCCACGTCGGCGAGGGCGGCGTAGAAGTTGATCCCGGTGCCGTAGGCGGCAATGGCCGAGCGGACCTGCCGGGCGAGAAGGTTGTCGCCATCCGAGGCGGCATGGAGCTCGTCCGCCACGGTCGCCATCGCCCGTTCGAGCCCGGGGCTCTCGGCGAGCGGCCGGACGAGGGCGAGGAAGTCGGGCAGCTCGCGCATGAGCTGTGCCTTGCGGCGGCGACCCAGCGAGCCCAGGTACTCAGTGGGGAAGACGTAGCCGACGAAGGCGAGCGGCAGGGCGAGGAGGAGCGCGAGTCCGAACAGCGGCGTGAGCGCGAAGCCGATGCCGAGGATCCCGAGCCCGAGGACGAGCTTCGCGGCGTACACCTCGGCCGGGGTGAGCGTCGCCGGATCGAAGCCGGCCCGGACGATGTCGCGCTCGTTGACCTGCGAGGCGAGGGCTGGCATCGCCGATCCGATCCGCGAAGCCACCGGGGCCAGTAGCCGCTCCCACCAGGGCCGCTCGGCCACGACGAGTCGCTCGTACCGCTCGCGCGACAGGACGCTCGCCCGGACAGCGTCGAGCTTGGGCTGGGGCGGGAACAGCCAGGGCTCGAAGATGAACATCAGCAAGCTGAAGACGGCGATACCGGTCAGGATCGAGCTCAGGAGCACCGTGTCCATCGCCTAGACCTCGAGCCTCGTCACCCGCCACGACAGGATGATCCCGGTGATCTCGAGAAGGACCGCCGCCGGCAGGAGAACGTACTGACCGAGCGCGGTCGAGGTGACCGGGGCGATCAGCTCGGGGTTCACTGCGGACAGGTACAGGAAGAGGGCCGGGATGACGATGGCCAGGATCGCCGCCTGCATCTGCAGACCTCGACTCTCGGCCGCCGCCTGGCGGGCGATCGAGCGGTTCGCCCGGGCGGCCTCGCCGAGCGAGGCGAGGATCTCGCCCGCGGCGGACGCCGGCTGCCTCGTGCGGATGGCGACCGCGAGGGCGTCCCACACGAGGCGCAGGTTCCGGCTCGCCTGGCGACCGCGGAGCGCGAGCAGGATTTCGGGCGGCGGCTCGGCCGCGTAGTAGCGGGCCGTCGCCTCGTCGAAGTCCGAGCGCACCCAGCGATGGCGGGCGGCCTCCGCCGCCGCGGTGAAGAGATCGGGGAACGTCCCGCCGGCTGCGGCCCGGTTGACCATTGCCCGCAGGATCCGCGGCGCGTCCTCGTCGGCCGCCCGCGCTTCCGATCGCACGAGGTAGCCGAGATACGCGCGCGGCAGCAGCAGCCCGATGCCGACCCCGACGAGGGCGACGAGCGGCGACAGCAGCAAACCGATCGCGCCCAGCGCGAGCGGTCCAGCGATCGTGATCGCGATGAGGGTCCGAGGGGCGAGCTCGAGGCGTGCCTTGGCGATGAGCGCTGCCGCGCCCGCGACCCGGCGCGCGCGCCAGGTGCGGATGACCTCGGCGAGGCCCGGCTCGTAGTCTGCCTTGCCCGGGAACAGGGCGAGGAGCCCGAAGAACACCGCAGCGCCGGCCAAGATCGCCGACAGCAATCGGGTATCCATCGGCTAACCCTCGAGCTCCATCCGGGAGGCCAATCGGTCCGGCGGTTGCCAGCCTTCTGACGCCGCCCAGCGGACCGCGTCTCCGTCGGACCGCTCGCCCCGGAAGACGTCGACGAGGCGGTAGGAGCCGTCGGCGGCGACGCCGTCGAGCGCCGCGATCTGGCGGACGATCCGTCGCCCAGAGCGGAGTCGTCGCAGGGCGAGCACGAGGTCGAACACCCGGGCGATGTAGCTGCGCAGGTCCGCGACGGTCAGGTCGCGCATCGACTGGCGGGCGAGGAGCTCCAGCCGGAACAGGGCGTCCTCGGCCGAGCTGGCATGGATCGTGGTCGCCGATCCGTCGTGCCCGGTGTGGAGCGCCTGGAGTGTGTAGAAGGCTTCCTTCGGCAGGCGGATCTCGCCGACGATGAGCCGATCCGGCCGCATCCGCAGTGCGTTCGCGACGAGGTCGCCGACATCGAGCAGCCTCGACTCGGCGTCACCAGTCGCGAGGTCGTGCGGATGGATCGTCTCGAGGTTGAACCGATCGGGGTTCTCGAGTGCCAGCTCGGCCGTGTCCTCGACGACGCCGACCCGCTCGGAAGGATCGAACAGATCGGTCAGCGAGCGCAGGAGCGTCGTCTTGCCGGCGCCGGTCTCGCCGGCGACGAGGAGGTTCGCCTTCGCCCGGACCATCCGCCCCAGGAACTCAGCCATCTCTGGGCTCATGCCGCCCTCGGTCACCCAGTCCCGCCCATGCCGGCCGCCCGGGACCAGATCGAGGCGGAGGCGGTTGAACTTCCGGATCGCGAGGTACGGTCCGCCGACGGGCGGGATGACCGCGTTGACGCGGCTGCCGTCGGGCATCCGGGCGTCGACGATCGGATGGGCGACCGACAGCTCGCGTCCGGCCAGGGCGGCGATCCGCTGGGCGATCTCGACGAGCTCGTCCGCCGAGGCGAGGGTGACCCCGGTCGCCTCGAGCCGGCCCGCCCGCTCGGCGAAGATCTCGTCCGGCGCGTTGACGAGGATGTCCGAGACCTCGACGTCCTCGACGAGCGGCTGCAGCCGGCCGAGACCACACACGGCCGCCTCGACGGAGGCGATCATCGGTGGCGTTGCCGCGAGGTCGAGCTCCGGGTCTTCGAGGATCGCGCCGATCGCCGCCCGCAGCGTGGCCTCGCGCTCGGGCGTCCGGTCGAACGGGTTGAGGATCTCGGGCGCCAGGCGCGCCACGAGACGCTGGCGGATCGTCCCGAGCGTCTTCGCGCTGACCGGCGGGTGGTCGCGGAACTCGCTCGGCAGCTCGTTCACGGCCGGCCACCATCGGCACGGAGGAACCGCCGGATGGTCGCGGCGAGACCATGGAAGCGATGGTCGCTCGAAGACGGCACTCCCGGGAACAGCGCCCAGGTCGCGGTCGCCAACTGGCGAAGCGCCTCCTCCGCCTCGAGATCGTCGGTCCAGGCGGGCACGCCCCGGTCCCCGGCCGTATCGAATGCCTCGAGGCGCGGGATCGTCGCGACGATCGGGACCTGTTCGCCGTCGGCGAGCGCCGGCAGTGAGCCCTCGTCCGACGCCTGGTTCGCGACGAGCCCGAGCTTCCGTCCGGCGCCCAGGGCACGGACATAGGAGGTGATCCGGAGGACGTCGGGGAGCGCCTCGACCCGCGGCGTGACGACCCCGAGCACCGTGTCGGCCTGGCCGATGAGGTGGCGGTGCCCATCCTCGAGCTGGGTCCCGAGGTCGACGACGACGAGCTGGAAGCCCGCCTGCTCGGCCGCGTCGAGGATCCCGGCGGCCACGATGTCGTCGAACGGGAGCTCGGGACCGAGGCCCTGGAGCGGGAGCTGCGGCAGCGACAGGAGGGTGACCCCGAACCGCGTCTCAACCGCCCGTCGCTCGAACGTCATCGCGTCCGGCCAGTCGTACCGCGAGAGCTGCTTCGAGACCGTCGCGGGATCGAGCCCCAGGCGCAGGTGGGCGGCCGGGTTCGTCCGCGCCGCATCGAGGAGGAGCACCCGGAGCGGCCGCTCGTCGCCATCGAGCGTCAGGTACCGGGCGCGCGATCCGACGAGCGTCGCGGCCTCGACGGCGAGCGTCGTCTTGCCCACCCCGCCGGCGAAGGACATGAAGCAGACGACGTGGAGCCGGCCGAGCAGATGCGGCACGGGGGCTGGCGGTTCGGGCTCCGATTCCCGCCTCCGCTCCGAGCCCACGACGTGCAGCCGCGGACCGGCGGGGGACGCGGCTGGTATTGCCGGCGGCGCCTCCCGCTCCTCGGCGGCCAGAGGGACAGGCGGTTCGGACATCGCAGGTTCAGGGACGTCGATTGTCCCAGTCTCGTCCAGCCCGCTTAGCTGCGGCTTATCTGGCACAGCGAGCTCGGCCTGCCAG
>JAKAHU010000235.1 GCA_021825385.1 Chloroflexota bacterium
ATCGCCGTCTTGCCCACCCCGGGTTCGCCGATCAGGACCGGGTTGTTCTTGGTTCGCCGGGAGAGGACCTGGATCACCCGCCGGACCTCGTCGTCGCGCCCGATCACCGGGTCGAGCTTGCCCGCCCGCGCCTCCTGGGTGAGATCGCGGCCGTACTTCTCGAGCGCCTGGTAGGTCGTCTCGGGATTGGGCGAGGTGACCCGCTGGCCACCGCGTACGCTGGCCAGCGCGCCGAGGATCGCCTCGCGCCCGGCCCCGTGGCGCTCGAGCAGGGCCGCGCCCTCGCCGCCGACCTCGAGCACGCCCAGGAGCAGGTGCTCGGTCGAGACGTACTCGTCGTTGAGCCGGCGCGCCTCCTCGGCGGCCCGCTCCAGGACGCGCCGGGCACGTGGGTCGAGGGTGAGCGAGCCGCCCGCGACCCGGGCCCGCCGGCCGAGGGCCGCGGCCAGCTCTCCCCGGAGGGCGTTCAGGTCGGTCCCGAGCCGGCGCAGGGTCATCGCCGGAACGCCCTCATCGTCCTCGAGCAGGGCGGCCAGGATGTGCTCGGCGTCGAGGATCGGACTCTCCAGGCGTTCGGCGAGCTGTTGAGAGGCGGCGATCGCCTGCTGGGCTTTCTGGGTGAAGCGTTCGAGGTTCATGGCATCAGGGCTCCGATCGCGGATTCGGCTGGCGGACGAGGGCGAAGAACTTGCGAGCAGCCTGCTCGGCCTCCGGCCCGAGCTTGTCCGGCAGGACGACCCGGACCTTCACGTACAGGTCGCCCGCCCCCTCCTTCTTCAGGTGCGGCATCCCGAGGCCGGCCAGGCGGAACGTCCGACCGGGCTGGGTGCCGGGTGGGATCGTGAGCAGGACCCGGCCCTTGAGCGTGGTGACCGGGACCTGCGCTCCCAGGAGCGCCTCCTCGAGGGTGAGGCTCAGCTCGCGGCTCAGGTCGGACCCGGACCGGCTGAAGACCGGGTGCGGGCGCACCCGCGTCACGAGGATCAGATCGCGCGCCGCGGCGCCGGTGCCACCGCCCTTGCCGGGCAGGCGGATCCGGCTGCCGGTGTCGACGCCCCGGGGCACCGTCACCTCGAGGCGCCGGCCGTCGACCTCGACGATCCGGGTCGTGCCGTGGAAGGCCTCCTCGAGGCTGAGGTCGATTTCCGCCTCGAGCGGCGCCGGCCGGGATGGCCCGGTGCGGGTCGCTGCGCCGGGCGCGCTGAACCCGCCCTGGGCCCCCATCTGGCTGAGGATCTCCTCGAACGGAAGCCCCGCCCCCCGGGCCCTGGAGCCGCGTCCGCCCATCCCGGTCGCGCCACCCGCCCCCGGCGCCTCGCCGCCGAAGAAGATCCGGAAGAAGTCGCTGAAGCCGCTCGTATCGCCCGAGGTCCGGAACTCGTAGCGCATGCGGCCGCGCTGCCCGGCGCCGCCGAAGCCAGCGAAGGGCTCGAACGGGCCGCCGCCCGGTCCCGGGCCGGCCCCCGCCCGGGAAAAGGCCTCCCAGTTCGCGCCGAGGGCGTCGTACCGCCTCCGCTTCTCGGGGTCGGAGAGGACTTCGTAGGCTTCGTTGATGTCCTTGAAGCGCTGTTCGGCGGTCTTGTCGCCCGGCTTCACATCCGGGTGATGCTGGCGCGCCAGGCGGCGGAACGCCTTCTTGATCTCGGCCTGGGTCGCCGTCCGCGGCAGCCCGAGGATCTGGTAGTAGTCCTTGTAGTCCACGGCTTCAGGTCCTCCGGGTGGCCGTCGCGGACCGGGCCGTCAACGACCCGGTCCGGCTGGCGCCCGCCACCTGCGCCGCTCGTCGCTCAGACGGCCGGGCGGCCCTGGACGACGATTGGCGGTTGATCGCTGGTCGGGAAGGCCGGGCGTCGCCGCCGACCGTGCGGCGCGGCCTCATCGGGCGCCCGGTCGTGTGCTCCGCCCGGTTCGCCCTCGCCCGTCCGGCTTGGCTGAGGCAGCGGCTGCGGCCTGCGTCGGAGTGCCGCCTCGAGCACCTGGTCCATCGACTCGACGAGGACGAGCTTGATCTGCTTGCGGATCTCCTCCGGGATGTCCCGAAGGTCCTTCTCGTTCTTCTTGGGCAGGATGACGATCTTCGCCCCGGACAGGTGGGCGGCGAGGATCTTGCTCTTCAGGCCGCCGATCGGCAGGACGCGTCCGCGGAGGGTGATCTCGCCGGTCATCGCCACATCCTTGCGGACGGGGATGCCGGTGAACGCGCTGACCATGGCGGTGGCCATCGTGATCCCGGCCGACGGGCCGTCCTTGGGGATCGCCCCGGCCGGAACGTGGATGTGGAGCGTGTTCTTCTCGAATGTTTCGCGCGGGATGCCGAGCTCGTTGGCATGGGCCCGGATCCACGACAGGGCCGCCCGGGCCGACTCGCGCATCACCTCGCCGAGCTGGCCGGTGAGGATGAAGTCCTCCTTGCCCTCCATCTTCGTCACCTCGACCGTGACCACGTCCCCACCGACCTCGGTGACGACGAGCCCGGTCGCGGCGCCGATCTGGTCCTCGCTCTCGAGCTCGCCGTACTCGAAGCGCGGCGGGCCGAGAAACTCCTCGAGCTTCTTGCGGTCGACGATGGTCCGGCGCTTGCGTCCCTCGGCGACCGAGCGGGCGACCTTGCGCATGATGTTCGCGATCTCGCGCTCGAGGTTCCGGACACCGGCCTCGTGGGTGTACGCCTGGACGAGCGCGACCATCGTCTCGTCGGTGATCGAGATGTGCTTCGGCTTCAGGCCGTGGTTGGTCATCTGCTTCGGGATCAGGAACCGCTTCCCGATCTCGATCTTCTCCTGCTGCGTGTAGCCGGGCAGCTGGATGATCTCCATCCGGTCGCGAAGCGCCGGCGGGATCGGGTCGAGCAGGTTGCCGGTCGCGATGAAGAGCACCTTCGAGAGATCGAACGGCACCTCGAGGTAGTTGTCCTGGAAGGTGCTGTTCTGCTCGGGGTCGAGGACCTCGAGCAGGGCGGACGACGGGTCGCCCCGGAAATCCATCCCGATCTTGTCGACCTCGTCGAGCATGAACACCGGGTTGTTCGTGCCGGCGGTCTTGATGTTCTGGATGATCCGGCCCGGCAGGGCGCCGATGTACGTGCGCCGGTGGCCGCGGATCTCGGCCTCGTCGTGGATCCCGCCCAGGCTCATCCGGACGAACTTGCGGCCCATGGCCCGGGCGATGCTCTTGCCCAGCGAGGTCTTGCCCACGCCGGGTGGTCCGACGAAGGCCAGGATCGGGCTCCGGATCGTATCGGCCAGCGTCCGCACGGCCAGGTACTCGAGGATCCGCTCCTTGATCTTCTCGAGGCCGTAGTGGTCCTCGTCGAGGATCTTGGCCGCCTCGCGGATGTCGAGGCGATCCTCGGTCGAGACGTTCCAGGGCAAGCTGACGAGCCAGTCGACGTAGGTCCGGATGACCCCGACCTCGGGCGAGGCGGACGGGATCCGGCTCATCCGGTCGATCTCCTTGATCGCCCGGGCCTTGATCTCGTCGGGCATGCCCGCGGCCTCGACCTTCTCGCGCAGCTCGTTGATCTCGGCCTGCTGAGGATCCTCCTCACCCAGCTCGCGCTGGATCGCCTTCAGCTGCTCGCGCAGGATGTACTCGCGCTGGGTCTTGTCCATCTCGGACTTGACCTCGGACTGGATCTTGCCCTTCAGCTCGAGGATCTCGATCTGGCGAGCGAGGAAGTTCGAGACGAGCTTCAGGCGGGCGATGACATCGACCGTCTCGAGAAGCTCCTGGCGCTGCTCGGTCGTCATGTCCGGGCTGTAGGCGACCATGTCCGCGAGCAGACCCGGCTCGGTGATGTTGCGGGCCGCGACGGCCGCCTCGGGCGGGACCGGCGCGCCGTTCGCCACGTACTGCTCGATCTGGGCCTGCACGGTGCGCATCAGGGCCTGGACCTCGACCCCGGTCGGGCTCTCGTCGGCGAGCTCCTCGATCCGGGCCAGGATGTACGGGCTGGTCTGGACGAAGCCGAGGACGCGCAGCCGGCTCTGGCCCTGGACGATCGCGCGCACCGTCCCGTCCTGGAGCTGGACGACCTGGGCGATCTTGCCCAGGGTGCCCACGCTGTACAGCTCCGAGGGGTCCGTGATCTCCTCGCGTTCGGCCTGGCGCTGGGTGACGAGGGCGATCGGTCCGCCGCTGGCGACCGCCGCGTTCAGCGCCGCCACGCTCTTCTCGCGCCCCACCTGGAGCGGGACGATCATCTCCGGGAAGATGACCGTCTCCCGGAGTGCAACGAGCGGCAACTCGCGCACGCCGCTGGCGCCAGCGGGCCGCTTGTCGTCCGGGTCGGACGCTTTCTGAGCCATCAGGATCTCCTGTCATCGGGGGCCGGTGGTCCGGCCACCTTCGTGGTGTCGGTCGGGCCGCACGGCCCGCTGATCGGTCGATTCACTGGTTGGCGCGTCATCGACGATCCGGCCCCCGGCCCCTGCCGGTCCCGGCCGGATCGTCGCTCGGCCTGCCTCGCCGCTCGGTTCCTTCGTCGAAGAGCACCTCGAGGATCCGTGTCCCCAGACGCTCCTCGAGCTCGAACAGGATCCGGACGCCGGCGAGGTTGACGCCCCGGTCCTGGGTCAGGTGGCGGATCCAGAGGATCCGCCGGATGTCGTTCTCACTGTAGAGGCGGATGTTCGTCGGTGTCCGGGCCGGGCAGACCAGGCCCTCGTCCTCGTAGATCCTGAGCGTCCGCGGGTGAACGCGCAGGATGCTCGCCGCGACGCTGATGACGTAGACGGGTCGGGAGGGATCCTGCTCCAGCCGCCGATAGACCACCGAGTCAGGCCGCCTTGCCAGCCGGTTTCTCGGCCCGCTGAGCCGGGGAGTCCGGCGCGTTCGCACCACCATCGCCCGTCGGGGTGATCCGGATCTGGCGCGGCTTCACTGCCTCCGCGCGCGGGATCCGCAGGGTGAGGATGCCGTTCTCGAACGTGGCCGTTGCCTTGTCCGGCTCCAGCCCGCTGGGCAGGGTCAGGCTGCGCGACAGCTCGCCGCGGCGGATCTCCCGGAGCAGGTACTCGCCCTTCTCCTCGCGCCGCTCGCTCGCCGAGCGAACGTGGATCGTCAGGGTCCCCTGCTCGATCGTGATCTCGACGTCCTCGGGCTTCACGCCCGGGAGCGCGGCCTCGACGGTCAGCTCGTCGCGATCGTGCCGGACGTCAACCGGCAGGGTCCCCACCCACGCGGTACCAAGCCACGGCCGCGCGGTCCGCACGAAGCTGTCCTCGAACAGTCGATCCATCGCCTGGCGCAGCGACATCAGCTCACCGAACGGCGACGGTCGGCGAATGATCGTCATGGCGGTCACCTCCGTCTCGTCAATCCCAGCTGCTGAACTGCTCTTGCGGCCCGAACCATCGTCCTCTGCCCGGGCGTGAGGCATCCTAGAACCATGACAATATGATTGTCAAGAGGCTAGGGCAATGCGCTGGTGGAAGCCTTGAATGTCGCGAAGGGTGGAGGGCGCGAAATGGGGTCGCCCGAGGGCGACCGTGGGTGGGCCTAGCGGGCCCGGGCGGTGGCGGAAACCGCGTCCTC
>JAKAHU010000017.1 GCA_021825385.1 Chloroflexota bacterium
AGCGCTCGCTCACCGGCGTGTCGCTGACGACCCTCCGCCGGCTCACCGCAGCCTACGGAACGACCGTCGCCGAGCTCGTCCGCGATCCCGGCTTGGCCGCCGGTCGGGTCGTCCGCTCCGGCGCTCGCCGGAGCACGGAGGCCGGGGTCGGGATCCGGATCGAAGAGCTGGCCGACGCGCCCTCACAGCTCGAGTCACAGCTGTTCGTCCTCCAGCCGGGGGCCTCGAGCGAAGGCTACTACGCTCACCCGGGGGAGGAGTTCATGTATCTCCTCAGCGGCGCGCTCGCCGTCTGGCTGGGCGAGGACGAGTCCTACGAGCTCGAGCCGGGTGACGCGCTCACCTTCCCCTCCACCCTCGCCCACCGGATCCAGGCGCTCGGGCCGGGCGAGACCCGCCTGATCTGGATCAACACCCCGCCCACCTTCTGACGCCCGCCACATCACCCCAGCCAGAGGAGGCCGACATGATCGAGACAGCCGCTTCCACCACCTCCGCCGGACCGTCCGGGCCCGGGTCGGCCCTCCCGGATCGGTCCGTGATTCCGCCGGTCTGGAGCCGGATCACGAACATCGTCGTCGACCGCGGTGAAGGCTCGTGGCTGATCACCCCTGAGGGCGAGCGCTACCTCGACTACTCGTCCGGGATCGGGGTGACGAACACCGGCCACGCCCACCCGCGCGTCGTGGCCGCCGTCCAGGCCCAGGCGGCCAAGCTCCTCCACGGCCAGCAGAACATCGTCTACCACGAGCCGGGCCTCCGGCTCTACGAGCGGCTCTCCCGCCTCCTGCCCGGCGCGGGCTGGGGCGCGTTCCTCTCGAACAGCGGCGCCGAGGCGGTCGAGGCGGCGGTGAAGCTCGCCCGCATCGCAACCGGGCGGCCGGTGATCATCGGCTTCCGCTACGGCTATCACGGCCGGACCGCCCAGACGATGGCGCTCACGACCGCCAAGGACGTCTACCGCGGCCACTTCGAGCCACTCCCGGGCTCTGTCTATCACACCCCCTACCCGTACTGCTACCGCGCCCCGGGCGGGGCGCATCCACCCGAGGCGTGCACCTGCGACTGGGAGGCGCAGCTCGACCTGACCTTCCACCAGTACGTCTACCCGGAGCACGTCGCGGCGATCATCATCGAGCCGGTCCTGGGTGAGGGCGGCTACATCGTCCCGCCGCCGACATTCCTGCCGCGCCTGCGCGAGATCACCCGCCAGCACGGGATCCTGCTCATTGCCGACGAGGTCCAGACCGGTTTCGGGCGGACCGGGAAGCTGTTCGCGGTCGAGCACTGGGGCGTCGAGCCGGACATCCTGACCGTGGCCAAGGGGATCGCCTCCGGCCTCCCGCTCTCCGGGATCATCGCCCGGCGCTCGCTGCTCGAGAAGTTCCCGCCGGGCACCCACGGCGGGACGTACGGCGGGAACGTCGTCGCCTGCGCCGCGGCCAACGCCACCCTCGACGTCATCGAGCAGGAGGGGTTGGTCGACAACGCCCGTCAGCGCGGGGAGCAATTCCTGGCCGGGCTGCGCTCGATCGCGGCTCGGTACCGGACGGTCGGTGACGTGCGCGGGCTGGGGCTGATGCTCGCCCTCGAGTTCGTCAAGCCCGACGAGGGCGACGGCCGAACGCCGAACCCGGAGATGGCCAAGCGCCTCCAGGCCGAGGCCCTGGCCCGCCACCTGATCGTCCTCACCGCAGGTACATACGTGAACGTGGTCCGAATCATCCCGCCGCTCGTGACGACCGCGGCCGAGGTCGACCAGGCCCTCTCGATCCTCGACCAGAGCCTGGCCGCCGCGGGGGCCTGAACGGGGCCGAAACCCCGGGCCGGATCCAGGCCGGCCCGACCCCCCAATCAGGGGCTGACGACTCGGAGGATCCGCACCCCCCGGGCGTCATCGGCGAACTCGACCCTGGCGGTCGCCCGGCCGAGGAGCGCCGGAACGCGCTCGAGCGCGCGATCGAGCGCGTTTGGACGGTCGGCCGCCCGGTCGTGATAGATCCACTGCCCGACGTGGAGACCCGGCCAGGCCGGCCGTGCCTGGAACGCGGCGTACGTGTCGCCCAGACGGTCGAGCGACACCCCCGTTTCGACCGCGATCCGCGGCCGAAGCAGGCTCGGGACGAACAGGGCGACCCGGCCGGGATCGGCCGTCGGGGCCCCGACCGGCCCGCTCGGCGAGCCTCCCGCGGCCGGGCCGCCGGCGAACTGGGCGAGCCTGGGGAGGTCGACCGCCAGGTTCGCACTGGACGAGCGGCCGAGCTCGAGGGTCGATTCGAAGGTCGGCTCGATCGGAACGGGTGGCCAGGCCAGGGCCAGGGCGAGGACGGCGGGGGCGGCCAGGGCCAGGGCCGGACCGGGCCAGCCGACCCGGCCCGCCCTCGTCCGCCGGGAACGGACGGCCAGGCTGGTCAGCCAGCCCACCCCGATCGACGCGGCAGCCAGGAGGACCAGGTCGAGCGGTTCGTAGTAGCGGTTCGAGATGTACGTGGCCCGGGCCGCCAGCCCGAACAGCAGGAGGATGACCCCGGCGCCCAGGCCGGCCAGCCCGGCCAGGCCGGTGAGCGCACTCCGGCGCCGGGATCGGGCCAGCACCGCCAGGCCGAGCCCGGCGAGCGCGACGAGCGGCCAGTCCGGCAGGTAGCGCCCGACCAGGATCCGACCGTAGTCGAGCGGCGCCAACGCCTCGGCGCCCGGCAGATAGAGGGCCGTGTACCGGGCCGGGACGCCAAGCCAGAAGAACGGGTCGCCGGTCAGCAGCTGGTCGTGGAGGCCGGCGATCGGCAGCGCCAGGCCGCCGGCCAGGACGAGCCACGACCCGCGGGGCACCGGGCGAGCGGATCCCCGCACCGCCGCGGCCGTTCGGGCGAGCAGAATCAGGCCGGCCGCGCCGACGAGCGCCAGCGTTTCGAAGCGGGCCAGCCCGGCCGCGAGGAGGGCGAGCCCGGCCAGGCGTGGTCGAACCCGCCGGCCGGTCAGGGCGTGAGCCGCCACGAGCCAGCCGGCGATCGCCCAGACCAGCGAGTTCGCCGCGGCCACCTCCCGGAGGAGGTCCGCCGAGGTGATCAGCCCGATCACGGCGAACGTGCCCGCCGCGAGTGCGGCGAGGCGCTGGCGGCCGGCACCCTCGACCACCGAGCCGCCGAGCCGGAACAGCCAGGCACCGGCCAGCCCGACGGCCAGCCCGAACACGGCGATCGTGGCCAGGGTCAGCGCCCGCCAGTCGTGGACCACCGTCCAGGTCAGTCCATAGACGAACGTCAGGAGCGGCTTCGGGGTGCTCGGGAGGAAGGCCTCCAGCCGGCGGCCGGCGACCAGTCGCTCGAAGTAGAGGACCGACGCGGCGGCGTCCGGATCGATCGTCGACGCCTCGAACGGGCGGATGACCAGCGCCGCGAGGGCAATCCCGACCATCCCCACCAGGCCCCCAACGAGCCAGTCCGGGCGGCCGGCCGCCGGCCGGCTCATCCGCCCCGCAGTCGCCGCAGGAACTGGTCGTGGAGGCGGCCGTTCGAGGCCAGGGCGCTCCGGTTGTGGATCGAGCGGGTGCCCGCCAGGTCGGTGACTCGTCCGCCCGCCTCCTCGACCAGAACGGTCGGGGCGGCCAGGTCCCAGGCGCTCAGGTCGACCTCGATCATCGCCTCGGCCGCCCCCTCGGCGATCAGCGAGTAACCCCAGAAGTCCCCGAAGCCACGGTCCCGCCACACGTCGCCCAGGAGCCCCAGGAACCCTGGCGCCTTGCCGCTCGCCGCGATGTCCTGGGCCGAGCCGTAGAGGACCTGGGTATCGGCGAGCGCACCGATCCGCGACACCTCGATCCGGCGTGGCCGACCGGCGTCGCGCCCCACACCGTGGATCGCCCACGCCCCGCCGCCGCGCCAGGCGTACCAGCGCTCCGCGATCGCCGGGGCGGAGAGCACCCCGACCTGCAGCTCGCCATCACGCTCGACCGCGAGCAGTGTTCCGAACAGGGGCACGCCCCGCATGAAGTTGTGCGTCCCGTCGATCGGGTCGATGTACCAGCGGACCGAGGCACCGGCGGCGTCCACACCGAACTCCTCGCCGGTGATCGCATGGTCAGGAAATCGATCGGCCAGCCGGTCGCGGATGGCCGTCTCGATCGCCCGATCGGCCTCCGTGACGTAGGTGTGGTCGGGCTTGGTCGAGATCACCATGTCGCGCCGGTAGTGGCGCAGGGCCAGCTCATCGGCGAGGTTGCAGGCCCCCAGCGCGAACTCGAGCCAGGCCCGCAGCTCGGCCTCCGACCCCCGCCGCAGCCCGGCGCTCCAATCAGGCCCGAAGGCGGTCCCGGTGGTCCCGGCAGTGCCGCCCAGCGAGGTCGCCGGCGCCTGGTCGTTCATCGGTCGATCGATTCCCTTCCGGGGGCCGGTCAGCGTGCCGCCACGGCCCCCTTCAGCCCGTCCGGCAGCGGGCGATGGAGCTCCACCGGTCGGACGTAGCGCTCGACGAGAGGGCGCGAGCCCGGGACGCCGAGTTGGTGGTACAGGAAGTCGATCTTGGCCGCCTGGGTGGCCAGGATCTCGTCCTTCGAGGGCAGGTCCCAGAGGGCACGCTTGAATGGCCCGATCGCCTTCTTGCGGGTGGCGTACACGAACTGGGCATCGGTCTGGTCGGGCTTGCGCTCGTCGGCGGCATTGGCGAAGCACCAGGCCTCGATCTGGCGGTGCAGCTCGGCCGGAAAGGCGGGGTGGTCGTAGAGGATGTTCTGGAAGCCGGTCGCGAGGTGGATCTCGAGCGTCCCGACCTCGCGGAAACGATGGAACATCTCGTCGGGCAGGGTCGAGGCGCCGTGCTGGACCGTGCCGGCGACGCCGTACTCGGCCCGGCACACCTCGCCCAGGCGCTCGTGGACCCCAAAGTCAACCGCGACTCGGGCCACCGTCCCGTTGGGCAGGACGACCCCGCCGTGGGAGGTCCCGGTCTGGACGCTCACCTTGCTCACCCCGATCGCGCCGGGGGCGAGGCGGTCGAGCTCGCGCCGGAAGCCATCGAGGAAGGCCCGCAGCTCGCCCTCGGTCGAGTTCTCCTTGCCCACCTCGCCGATCTCGCCGCCGACGCTGACCGTCACGCCGTCGGTCTCGAGCTGGCGGATCAAGGCGGTCAGCTCGGCCGCCCGGCGGTAGTTCTCGCGCTGCTGCTCGTCGAGCGTCGGCTTCGAAAGGTCGACCAGGGTCGAGCTGTCGATATCGATGTTGCGGTAGCCGGCGGCGAGCGCGTCACGACAGGCCTTGCGGATCTCCTCGGTCATCGCCTCCGGGTCGGCGGCGTATTTCTTGGCGTTGAACTGGTAGTGGTCGCCCTGGATGAAGACCGGCCCGTGCCAATCGGCGGCGATCGCACCCGCCAGAACGCTCGTGGTGTACTCCGCGACGCGCTGGAACGTGTACGTCTGCTCGCTTCGGGCCAGTTCGAGGATCACCGCCGCCCCGTCATTGCGCCGGGCGGTTTCGAACACGACCCGGGCCATGTCGAACGTCTGCGCCCGCAGGTTGATCGCCGGGACGGTCAGGTCCGACCATTCGCCCCGGGCCCGGGCCATGTACAGCTCGTGGATGCTGGCCGAGCGGGCACCGAGCTGCTGGCTCGCCTCCCACACGATCCAGCGAGCCGCCTCGACGGTCGCGGGGTCCTCGCTGAAGGTCGCCGTCCAGACGATGTCGCGGATGCCCCGGCCACGGAGGGCGGCCTCGTCATCGACGACGAGCCGCTCACCCTCGACATGCGCGACCCCGGCGAGCAGGCCGAGGAGTTCGGAGACAGAGGAGGCGACGGTGGGCATCTGGGCTGCACTCCTGGAGGGTCGAGCGGTGGTTCCAGTTCGGGGGCCGCTCCATGGTACGACGACCGGGCGCGGGGCTTCCTGCCCGGTGGTCATGCCCGTGGCGGCATGGATCGTGGCTGGTGGGCCGGGCGCGGGCACATCCGCTCGCGGTCATGCCCGTGGCGGCATGGATCGTGGCTGGTGGGCCGGGCGCGGGCACATCCGCTCGCGGTCATGCCCGTGGCGGCATGCCGCGTCCTCCCGGAACCAGTGCTCCAGCGCTCCCGCCCTTGGCGCCAACATCGAGGTTCCATGCCCCCACAGGGCAGATGCCGCCACGGGCATTGGCGGGAGCACGACGGCTTGCCGACGCTCGCACAGCCATGCCCCGCAGGGCATATGCCGCCATGGGCATCGCCGGCGACAGCTGGCAGGGTGACGGATCAGCTACCCAATGCCGCCATGGGCATGGCCTGACGCGCCGTGCTCCGGCTCGAGCGAGTCGGAAGCGGCCGCGAACTCGACCAGGTGGCGGGCGCGATGGGCCTGCTCGCGCTCGAGATCGCCGGCCCGCTTGCCAATCCGAGCGGCCAGCTCGGGCAGGACCCCCCAGGCGAAGTGCTCGAACTCACACCGGACGGGGTCCCAGGTTACGAGGACGGCCGGCCCCAGCCGCTGGATGTGGCCGCCCGCGTCCCGCGCCAGCGGCCGCAGGTAGTGCGCGCTCGCCACGCGCGGCGGACCGGGCCGGCCACCGCCGGGTTCGAGCACGAGCACGAGTCCGAGGAAGGACAGCTGGTCGTCCGACAGGCCGACCGGATCCGCCCTCAGCCGCTCCAGGACCTCCTCGAGCGATCCCGCACCGAGGCCGAGAGCGAGCCCGGCCCCGGCCTCGTCGACCAGGCCCAAGCGGCGCAGGCGCTCGATCAGGGTCGGGTCCACCGGCGCAGCGTCCAGGTCACCGATGACCACGCGGCGCCGGACGTGCCCGTTCAGAGCTGGGTCGAGTGAGGCAACCTCGGTCGACCAGGTGAGGGCACGCAGGACTGCCACCCGCTCCGCGGGGGACCCGCCCCCGGCCAGGACGAGCGGTACCCCACCCTCGACCAGCAGCCCGACCAGCGCGGCGAGCTCGGCGTCGAGGACCCCGGTCCGAAGGAGGTCGACGACCGAGCGGAGCCCCGCGGGCTGGGGCGGGCCGGCGGAAGGGCGAGGTCCGGGCTGCACATGTCCCTCGAGCTGGTGGGCTGATGTGGGCCGCCACGGGGCGTCTGACCGGTGGCGACGGGATCCGCAGCGTACGCAGCTCGTGTGGGCGAGTCAAACGCCGGTCGTGGCCGCGCCCCCGGGCAGAGCCCAACGCCGGTCGTGGCCGCGCCCCCGGGCAGAGCCCAACGCCGGTCGTGGCCGCGCCCCCGGGCAGGCCCAGTCGGGTGGTCCGGCCGGGTGGATACTTGGGCCATGGCGACGTCACCCGACGGTCGGCTTCTGGTGTTTGCCACCCTCGCGCTCGGCATCCTCGCCGGCTGCGGCAGCTCGAACGCCACCGGGGGCCCACCGTCCGCCAGCACCCCGCCAACCGGTCCCGGCGGGCCCGCCTCCGGATCGGGCAACGGAGCGAGCCCGAGCGCCACGGCCACCACAGCCACACCTGCCACGGAGTCAGCCATGACGACCACCTTCCTGCTCGCCAGCCCCGCCTTCGCCAACGGCTCCCCGATCCCCAAACGCCACACCTGCGACGGGCCGGACCTCTCCCCGGCCCTGACCTGGCAGGGTGCCCCGGACGGGACGGCCTCGCTCGCCCTGATCGTCGATGATCCCGACGCGCCCCGCGGAACGTTCGTTCACTGGGTCGCGTTCGACATCGACGGGCTGCCGGCGGGCGGGCTGGCCGAGGGGGTCTCGCGCACGGCGGCCGCCCCGCCCGAGGGCCGGAACGACTTCGGCCGCCTCGGCTACGGCGGTCCGTGCCCGCCGCCCGGCCCCACCCACCATTACCGGTTCACGCTCTATGCCCTCGACCGCCGGCTCGGCCTTGCCGGCAGCCCGACCGCGGCCGAGCTGCGCGCCGCGATGAGCGGTCACGTCCTGGCCGAGGCCCTCCTCGTCGGCACCTACCGCCGCTAGCCTGATCCGGGCGCGGGGCTGGCCTCGGCCTCGAGACCCCGGCTCCGCCGGCTCAGGCGAACAGCCTCCGTTCGCGCGCGACGAGGTCGAGCCACGCTCGTTCGCGACCGATCGTCGTCGACCGCCCGTGACCGGGCAGAACTGCCAGGCCGTCGTGATAGCGCGACAGCCGGACGAGCGAGTCGACCATCTGCTCGGCCGACCCGCCCGGCAGGTCGACCCGGCCCCAGCCGTTGGCGAAGAGCGTGTCGCCGCTGAACAGCAGGTTCTCCTCGGCCGCGAGCAGGCAGACCGAGCCCTCGGTGTGGCCGGGGGTGTGGAGCACCTCGAGCCGGATCGAGCCGAACCGGATCAGGCCGCCATCGGCCAGGTCGACCGCGGGCACCGAGGGCGGGATCTCGAACGGCGCGAAGAGCGGCTGCGGGTCAACCAGGCGGTGGCGATCGAGCGGGTGCACCGCGATCTGGGCCCCGGTGTGCTGGGCGACGGCGGCGTTGTCGCCGACGTGGTCCCAGTGGCCGTGGGTCGAGACGATCAGCTTCAGGATCCAGCCCCGAGCCGCCAGCTCGTCACGGATCCAGGCCAGCGACGGGATCGCGGTGTCGATCGCGATCGCCTCACCACTGGCCGGGTCGGCGAGGAGATGGACGTTCGTGGACAGCGGTCCGACAACCCGGGTCAGGAGCTCCATGAGCGCATTTTCGCAGCCCGGTCATCGTCGCGGTGGCAAGGCCCGGCTGAGGCCGTCGGGCCACGAGCGGGCCGAGGCCACGGCCGTGCCGGACGGGGATTCAGGCCTCCAGCTTGGCCTTGATGCAGTCGAACGTCTGGCCGATCATCTTGTTCGCCGTCCCCTCGATCAGGCGTGCCCCGACGCTGGCCAGGGTCCCGGCAATGTTGACGTCGGCGGTCCAGTCCATCGTCGTGCCGCCGCCTGGGCGATCGCCCAGGCGCATCGTCGCGGTGGCATCGACGGCGCTGCCCGGCGCCTGGCCGTGGGCCTTGATCACCGCTTCGGTCGGCGGCGTCAGCTCGGCCATCTCGAGGTCGACGACGAACTTCGCGGTGATGAACCCCACGCCGACCTTCGCCCGGGCCTTGAAATGGGTCGCATCGATCACCTCGATCGACTCGACGCCGGGGCCGCAGCTGCCCACCTGGGTCGGGTCGAGGACGAACGCCCACACCTTGTCGCGCGGGGCGTTGATGTCGACGGTACCGCTGAACTTCATCGGATCCTCCGAGGGGTGGCTGAGGCGAGGCGGGAATCTAGGTCCGCCGGTTCGGTCTGCTCAGGTCCGACCGGACAGGTAGGCCATCGGGTCCTTGATGAACCGGGTCCGGCAACCGACGGTGCAGAACGCGTAGACGACCCCACCGTACTCGGCCAGGTGGCGGGCGTGCTCGCGCTCCACGGCCATCCCGCAGACCGGATCGAGGAGGACGATCTCGGCGGGGGCAGACGACGCGGCGACCGCGCTCGCCACGCCCGGGCCGGCGGTCTCCGCGGCGGCCTCCAATGATGCGGGAGCCGAGGTGGACGCCGGAGCGGAGCCCGGTCCTGGCTGGCTTCCGGCGCCGCGCTCCGGTCCGGCCTCTCGGCCGACCGCGGCGGCTCTCGATCCGGTGGCCGCGGCTGATCCGGCCAGTGTCGCCGGGCCGGGCGCGGCCACGAACGGCGCCCGGCCGCGCCGGACCTGAACCAGCTCGGCCAGGATCGAGAGCGCGATCTCCTCGGCCGTCTCGGCCCCGAGATCGAGCCCAGCCGGAGCACGCAGGGCGGCCAGACGCTCCTCGGGCACGCCCCGATCGCGCAGGTACGAGCGCACGACCGCCGCCCGGGTCGGGCTGGCCACGAGTCCGACGTAGGCCGCCTCGCGCCCCAGGGCGGCCTCGAGCGCCTCCTCGTCCCACTGGCCCTGGGTGGCCACGACGACGTACGGGCTGACCCCCGGTTCGAGCCCGCCGAGGTCGTCGCCGGTCACGACCCGCTCGGCGGCCGGGAACGCCTCCGGCTCGGCGATCGGGTCGATGAGGGTCACCCGGAAGCCGAGATCGGCACCGAGCTCGACGAGCGCCCCGGCGATCGGGGTCGTGCCGGCAACCCACAGGGCCGGCGCCGGCAGATGGGGCTCCACGTAGATCTCCAGCGTCCCACCCGAATGGCAGGTCATCACGTAATCGATGATCCCGTCGCCCCGACGGCTGTCGGCAGGAGCCTCGCGGCTGAGCCGGAGGAGCCGGGGCTGGCCGTCGGCGAGAGAGCGGAGCGCCTCGCGGACGACGGTGGGCTGGGCACAGCTACCGCCTACCCAGCCCTCGATCGTCCCGTCGGGGTGGATCAGCCCGCGCGCCCCAGGCCGAGCGGAGGTCGGCCGGCGGACGGCGACGACGGTCGCGATGGCGTAGGGACGGCCCGCCCGATCGAGCTCGGCCGCCCGCTCGTTCAGGTTCGGCTGCCGGGCGGCGATGCGCTCACCCCCTTCTCGTGAAGGATCTGCCAGACCTTCCAGGGCGTGATCGGGATGTCGATGTTTCGGACCCCCAGGTGCCAGAGGGCGTCGACGACGGCGTTCGCGATCGCCGGCGGGGCTCCGACGGTCGCCGACTCGCCGACCCCCTTGGCCCCGATCGGGTGGTGGGGCGAGGGCGTGACCGTCTTGTCCGTCTCCCAGTGCGGCGTCTCGACCGCGGTCGGGAGCAGATAGTCCATGAACGTCCCGGCAAGGTTGTTGCCCAGCTCGTCGTAGGTGATCGACTCGTACAGCGCCGGCGCCAGGCCCATCGTCAGGCCGCCGTGGATCTGCCCGTCGACGATCATCGGGTTGATGATGTTGCCGCAGTCATCGACGGCGACGAAGCGGCGGACCTTCACCTGGCCGGTCCCCTTGTCGATGTCGACGACGCAGATGTAGCTCCCGAACGGGAAGGTCAGGTTCGGCGGATCGTAGTAGTCGACCGCCTCGAGGCCCGCCTCCATTCCCTGGGGATGGTTCGTGTAGGCCGCGAAGGCGATCTCCTGGATCGTCTTGGCCCGGTCCGGCGAGCCCTTGACGAAGAACTTGCCGTTCGTCCACTCGAGGTCGTCCTCGCTCGCCTCGAGCAGGTGGGCGGCGATCTTGCGGGCCTTGTCGCGGACCTTGCGGGCGGCGACCGCCGTGGCCGCCCCGGCGACCGGAGTCGAGCGCGAGGCGTACGTGCCCAGGCCGTAGGGTGCCGTGTCCGTGTCGCCGTACTCGATCGCGATGTCGGAGACGGGGAAGCCGAGCTCCTCGGCGATGATCTGGGCGAACGTCGTCTCGTGGCCCTGGCCCTGAGTCTGGACCCCGATCCGGGCCAGGACCTTGCCGGTCGGGTGGACGCGGATCTCGCAGCTGTCGAACATCTTGATCCCCAGGATGTCGAACGTGTGCGAGGGACCGGCCCCGACGATCTCGGTGAACGAGCTGATCCCGATCCCCATCAGCTCGCCCCGGGCGCGCTTCTCGGCCTGCTCGCGGCGGAGCTCCTCGTACCCGATGATCTCCATCGCCTTGCGCAGAGCGGCCGGGTAGTTGCCCGAGTCATACTCCCAGCCGGTCGGGGTCTTGTAGGGGAACTGCTCGGGCCGGATGAAGTTCTTCAGTCGCAGCTCGGCTGGGTCCTGGCCGAGCTCATGGGCCAGGATGTCGACCATGCGCTCGATCGCGTGGACCGCTTCGGTCACCCGGAACGAGCAGCGGTAGGCGACCCCGCCCGGCGGCTTGTTGGTGTAGACGCCGTCGACCTCGACGAATGCGTCCGGGAAGTCATACGAGCCGGTGATGACGTTGAACAGGCCGGCCGGGAACTTCGAGGGGTCGGCCGCGGCGTCGGTGTAGCCATGGTC
Source organism: Chloroflexota bacterium (assembly GCA_021825385.1). GTDB lineage: Bacteria > Chloroflexota > Limnocylindria > Limnocylindrales > CSP1-4 > JAKAHU01. The sequence goes on from JAKAHU010000017.1 coordinate 11,781, forward strand.
GGCGACCGTCTTCACCCGCAGGCCGGTGATCTTGCCGTCCTTCGTCGCCCCCAGCTCGGCGTGGATGTGGTAGTCGCGGGCGAACGAATCGGCCTGGAGGTTCTCCGAGCGGTCCTCGATCCACTTGACCGGCTTGCCGGTCGTGAGCGAGGCGACGACGGCCAGGACGTAGCCCGGATAGACGGGGACCTTGCCGCCGAACCCACCGCCGATGTCGTGGGTCTTCACCCGGATCTTGTGCTCGGGCAGACCGGAGACGAGGGCGAGGACGGTCCGGATCGCGTGTGGCGCCTGGCTGGTCATGTGCAGGGTCAGGTGCTCACGAACCGGGTCCCAGTCGGCGATCGCACCGCACGTCTCGATCGAGGCGACGTGAATGCGCGGGATGTAGATGTCTTCGGCGACCGTGACCTCCGCCCGGGCGAGGGCGGCGTCGGCGGCCTTCTTGTCACCCGACTCCCAGTGCCAGATGTGGTTCGTCGCCTTGTCCGGTCCGCGATCCGGCCGGAGCACCGGCGCGCCGGGCTCGAGCGCCTTGAACGGGTCGACGACCACCGGCAACGGCTCGTAGTCGACCTCGACCGCGGCGACCCCGTCGGCCGCCAGGTAGCGGCTCGTGGCCACGACGGCCGCCACCTCCTGGCTCTGGTACATCACCTCGTCGACCGGCAGGACCATCTGCTTGTCCCCGGCCAGGGTCGGCATCCAGTGCAGCCCGGCCTTTTCCAGGTCCTTGCCGGTGATCACCGCCAGCACGCCCGGAATCGCGAGCGCCGCCGAGGCATCGATGCTCTTGATCCTGGCGTGGGCGTACGGGCTGCGCACGATGTCCAGCCAGAGCATCCCGGGCAGGACGACGTCCTCGATGTACTCGCCCTTGCCCCGGATGAACCGCGGGTCCTCCTTGCGCTTGACCGAATGCCCCATCCCACCGACTTCGGGGCTGGTGTGGGTCTCGACCTGGGTCATCGCCGTCTACCTCACCGCCGCCGGCTCGCCCGGGGCCCCGGCGGCGCGCATCTCGGCCGCCGCCTGCTGGATCGCCTTGACGATGTTCACGTAGCCGGTGCACCGACACAGGTTGCCGGCGATCCCCTCGCGGATCTCGTCCTCGGAGGGGTCCGGGTTCTGGGCGAGCAGCCAGCTCGCCTGCATGATCATTCCCGGGGTGCAAAAGCCGCACTGGAGGCCGTGCTGGTCCCAGAACGCCTGCTGCAGCGGATGGAGGGTCGCGCCCTGGGCCAGCCCCTCGATCGTGCGGACCTCGCTTCCGTCCGCCTGGACGGCGAGCACGGTGCACGACTTCGTGCTCCGCCCGTCGAGGACCACGGTGCAGGCGCCGCAGTTGCTCGTGTCGCAACCGACATGGGTCCCGGTCAGGCCGAACGTGTCACGCAAGAGGTGGACGAGCAGCAGGCGCGGCTCGACGTCCGCCTCGCGCACCTCGCCGTTGACCGTGACGCTGATGTGGTGAGTGCTCACGCGCGTCTCCTCCGCTCGCTACGAGTACGCCAGGGCGCGCTCGACGGCGACCCTGAGGGCGCGGACGGTCATCTCGATGACCATCGCCCGCTTGTAGTCGGCCGGGCCGTGGCTGTCCGAGGTCGGGTTCGCCTGCGCCGCGGCCGCGGTGCCGGCCTGGTAGAAGAGCTCATCGGAGGGCTGGGCACCGGTCAGAACCGCCTCAGCCTCCGTGGCCGCGAAGGGGTGATCGTTCACCGCCGTCAGTCCGATCCCGGCCGAGGCGATCCGGCCGGCCTGGTCGAGCCGGACCACGGCCGCAACACCGACCGTGGCGAAGTCACCGGCCCGCCGCTCGAGCTTGCGGTAGGCGCCGCCGGCCCGCTGTGGCCGGCGCGGCACCCGGACCTCGACGAGCAGCTCGGTCGGCTCGATCGCGGTCTGGAAGACCCCCAGGCACCAGTCGCGAGCGGGCACGAGCCGGTCCCCGGCCAGGCTGCGACAGACGATCGTCGCGCCCAGGGCGATGAACACGGCCGGCCAGTCTGCCGACGGGTCGGCGTGGGCGAGCGAGCCGCCGACCGTCCCCCAGTTGCGCACCTGGCGGTCGCCGATCCCACTGGCCGCGTCCGCGATCAACGGGTAGCGCCCGCGGATGATCGGGCTGTTCTCGATCGCGGCGTGGGTCGCCCGGGCACCCAGCCGGAGCTCGGTCTCGGTCTCGATGACCTGGTCGAGCCCGTCGAGGTCACGGATGTCGACGAGCAGGCCCGGCTGGGCGAGCCGGAGCTTGAGCAGGGGCAGGAGGCTGTAGCCTCCGGAGAGAACCTTCGCCTCGCCCTCCCGCTCCTGGAGGAGCCGGAGCGCCTCGGCGACGTTTGCCGGGCGGGCGTACTCGAACTGGCCTGGGATCACCGAACCACACCTCCTCGCCCCCCTGGGGACACCTGACGGAGATCGACGATGGCGTGACTGGAACGCATCGGTTGACCAGAATCGCTGCCCGACGAGCCGGCCCGGAGCGAACCGGCTCGACCGGTTGGCGGGCCGCCGGCGCCGGCGGGGACCAGAGAATAGGCCGAACTGGTTGGCCGGTCAACGAGTTTCGTCGACGTCGCGGCCCTGTTCCGCGGCGCGCACCGGGCCGGGCGGCGCCGCGCCCATCCTCAGCCGGGGCGCCAGGAGACGAGGCCGATCGGGAGCGGCTGCTGGTCGACGAGGAACACCTGGCCATCGCGCTCGACGACCCGGGAGGCCAGCGCGTCCAGGAAGATGGCGTCCTTCGCACCGCCCTCGGCGATCCAGAGCTGGCGACGGAGGAAGCTTGCCGCCGCCTCCACGCTCTCAAATGGGCGCGGCTGGCGCTCGCTCAGACGGACCTCGAACGAGCGACCCCGGGCGACCAGGACGACGAGGAACTCGGGCAGGGCCGGAAGCGGGATCCGCTCCTCACCGTGGACGATCGGCCAGAAGGGATCGGCGACCGAGGCGGGCTGGCGTTCCAGCAGGACCGCCACGCACAGGCGCCGGGCGGCCGCTTCCATCGCGTCGAGGAACTGCCCGATTGGCTCGATGTCGTAGCCAAGGTGGGCGATCAGGGCGACGTCGGCGCGCGGCGACTCGGTGATCGGGCGACCGGTCGTCGGGGCAGCGGGCGGCCAGCCGCCCTCGATGACCCGGACGTTCGTGATCCCGTGCTCGGCCATCCCCTCGCGCAACGCGGCCGCCATCCCGGCCGAGGGCTCGACCGCGATCACCTCGCGGACGGTGAGCGCAAGCGGGAGGGCGTAGCGACCGGCTCCGGCGCCGATGTCGAGCCAGGTCTCCCCCGGCCGGGCAAGTCCCAGGAGCTGGTCGAGGGTCGGCTCGTCGCCCCGGCGCGGGTCGGCCCGGAACAGGCCGCTGACCGGGGCGTAGAAGTCGCTCGGGTCGGGGACCTCCCGAACGCGGTCGACCTGCTCGCGGTTGGCCCGGACTCGGGCTGCCCAGGCCGTGTAGGCCTCCTCGGGCGAAGGACGGAGCGGGTCTCGGTCAGGCATCAGGCGTCTCCGAAGCTGGTGCAGGGGTACGCCGGGCGAGGCGCTCGAGATCACCCGGCGTGTCGACATCGGGATTGTCGCCGGCGACGGGCACCTCGTGCACGAGCTCGGGATGCGAGGCGATCAGCGGACCCATCCCCCGGTCCCCGGCCAGCGTCTCGGCCAGCGGCCAGGCCGCCCGTCGAAGGAGGACTGGGTTCGAGCCGCCGCCGGCGGCGTAGCGGGGGACGATGATCGGACGCGGGCCGGGCTCGTGGCGGACCGTCTCGGCGCGGTCGCGGCTGGTCATGGGCCGCCCTCGGGTGCCGCCGGACTCCCCCTGGCGGGCGCCGGCCTGGGCATCGGCGGCCTCGAGCAGGCGGCCGATCACCGCCGCCCGGACCCGCGGCTGGTCGCCGAGCAAGACGAGGGCGCCGGTGAACCGTCTCTCCTGGCCGGTGGCGGCAAGTTCGAGCGCCTCCAGCGAGGCCAGGCCGACTTGGAGCGAGCTCGACAGGCCCGCGTCCGGATGGGCGTTGCGCACCCGCCGCTCGGCTCGCCAGGCGATCGCCCGCTCGATCTCCTCGGCGGCGTCCCCGAGCACGACCACGACCTCGACCACGCCCGCCGCCGCCAGGGCATCGAGGACGTGCTGGAGGAGCGGCCGGCCGTCGAGCTCGGCGAGCAGCTTGTTCGACCCGAACCGCGCCGCCGCCCCGGCCGCCAGGACGAGGCCCGCGATCCGTTCACTCATCGGCGCTCGCCCAGCCGCTGCCCCCTCCCTGCGCCACGGCCGTTAGGGACGCCGTTCCGGGTGGAACGGCGAATCTCCGGCCTCGGCCCGGAACCGCATCGGCCGCCCGGAACCGCCGTGGCGGGCGGCCACGATCTCGGCCATGATCGCCAGCGCCGTCTCGGCCGGAGCGCGCCCGCCGAGGTCGAGCCCGATCGGGCCGCACAGCCGGGCCAGCTCCTCCTCCCCCACTCCGGCGGCGCGGAGCCGTGCCCGGCGGTCGGCCTGGGTCTTGCGCGAACCGACCGCGCCGACATACCGGCAGCCGCGACGGAGCGCCTCCACGATCGCCGGCTCATCGAACTTCACGTCGTGGGTGAGCACGGCCACGGCGTCGGGCGGCCCGAGTCCGATCTCATCGGCCACCTCGTCGGGCCAGCCGACGACGAGCCGGTCGACGTCCGGGAACCGGGCCGGGGTGGCGAACGCGGCCCGCCCGTCGACCACGACCGTCTCGTAGCCGAGCTCTCGGGCGATCCGGACCAGCGAGCGGGCGACCTCGACCGCGCCGACGATGACGACTCTGGGGCGAACCGGGAAGGCCTCGATGAACAGCGCCCGGCCGCCGAGCTCGACCGTGCGCGAGGTGCCCCGCTCGAGCGCCTCGCGCGCCTCGGCCACGAGCGCCTGGTCGAGGCCGGGGTCGCCCAGTGTCCCCTCGAGCCGGCCATCGTCGTGGACGACGAGGACCGGTGCCGGCGGCGCGCCCTCCCCAGGTGGGTGCGGTCCGAACTCGGGCCCGGGCGCATCGGGCGGGAGGGGCGTGACGATCGCCTGCCCGGCGCCTCGCCCGGCCGACGTCGCGCGCGCCGCGGCGACGGCCTCGGGGCGCACGAGCGGCTCGACGAGCACGTCGATCGTTCCGCCACAGGCGAGGCCGACGTCCCAGGCTTGTTCGTCGCTGATCCCGTAGCGAATCACCCGCGCCCGACCCGTGGCCCGCGTCTTCTCGATCTCCCCGTAGGCCGCGCCCTCGACGCAGCCCCCGCTCACGGAACCGGCCAGCCGGCCATCGCTCGTCGTCAGCAGGACCGCGCCTTCCGGCCGGGGCGCCGAACCGAACGTCCGGACGACGACCGCCCGCCCGATCGAGGCCCCCTCGGCCTCCCAGGCGGCCAGCGTATCGAGGAGCTCCTTCATCGTTCCAGTTCTCCCGCGCTCGTTCAGCCGAGCGGCCGCGCCGCGGCCGGGTCGGCCGCGGCCATCTCGATCGGCTGCGGCGGCGCCTCGTGCCCAGAGGCGCCGGAGATCCGATCGCCGCCCGACGGCCGGACCCGGCGAGCTCGCCAGACCCGCGGTCCCCCCGGCCGCCCGTCGAGCGAGCCCACCTCGGCCCGCCCGGGATCGCGCAGGCCGGCCAGCAGCTCGCCGAGCCGCTCGAGGCTGGCGATCGTGCCGGCCGCGACGAAGTCGTCGAGAAACGGATAGGCGGCCGCCATCCCGGCCGCCAGGGGCTGGTAGCCCTCGGTGCCGGCGAGCGGGTTCAGCCAGATCAATCGATGACAGTTGCGCTGGAGACGGGCGGTCTCCTCGCGCACGAGGTCGGCGGATCCCCGGTCCCAGCCGTCGCTGACGACGATCACGACCCCACTCGTGCGGAGCACCCGGCGCGCCCAGCGCTGGTTGAACTCGCGGAACGAGTCGCCGATCCGGGTCCCGCCGGCCCAGTCGACGACCGCCTCGGAGACCCGGGCCAGCCCGCGGTCCCGGTCCCGGTCGCGGATCAGCCGCGTCACCCGGGTCAGTCGCGTGCCGAACACGAACGCCTCGGTCTTGACCGGCGGGCGCGAGAGGGCCTGGATGAAGCGGAGCAGGAGCCGCGACTGGCGCTCCATCGAGCCGCTGATGTCGCACAGGACGACGATCGGACGGGCACGCCGGACCGGCCGTCGCCAGACCCAGGAGACGAGATCGCCGCCGGTGGCCAGGTTGCGCCGGAACATCGCCCGCGGCGCGATCAGCCGGCCCTGCCGGTGGAGCTCGTGGCGCCGGGTCGGACGAAGCTCGAGGCGGGGCGCCAGGAGGTCGATCAGGCGCTCGGCGTCGCGGAGCTCTCCCGGCGTCATCCGCTCGAACTCCTTGTGCCGGATCACCTCGCCGAAGCTCCAGGCGTTGGGCGCGACGGTCATCCCCTCGATCGGGCGGCCGTCCTCACCCTCGTCGTTCACGGGTTCGCCCCGCTCGTGAGGCCGGCTGAGCGACGGCTGCCGGCTGTTCGGCAGCTCTCCCTCGGCCTCGTCGATCGGCGGCACATCCGGCCTGGGCAGTGCGAGCGGACCGCCGTCGGGCGACAGGGCGATCCCGCGCCGGCGCCAGAACCGCTCGAAGACCCGGTCGTAGATCGGCAGGTCGTCGCGGCGGCGGACGAAGATCGTCGCTCCCGCGGCCCGGACCTCCTCCCGCTGGCCGATGTCGACGAGGGTCAGCGAGCGGGCGAAGTCGATCGCCGAACCCGGATCGGTCGCGATCCCGGCCGTCTTGAGGGCCCGGGCAAAGCCGACCGCCCGGGCGAGCAGGAGCGGGCCGTCGACCTGTGGCGCGGGCAGCGAGGCCGGACCGCCGAGCGGCCGGTCGATCGACTCAGGCACGGCCGTCAGGCACGGGCGGCCACCTCGTCGAGCATCGCCCGGGCGGTGTCGCCACGAACGTGGCGGATGTCCTCCTCGTACTTGAGAACGACCCCGAGCGTCTCATTGACCAGGTCCGGATCGAGCTCGCGGGCGCCGAGCGAGAGGAGCGCGGCCGCCCAGTCGAGCGTCTCGGCGATTCCGGGCACCTTGGTCAAGTCCGCCTCGCGCAGGCGGTGGACGAAGGCGACGACCTCACGCGCCAGCCGCTCCGGCGCGCCGGGCACGCGGGCGAGGACGATCTCGAACTCCTTCTGGGCACTCGGGTAGTCGATCCAGTGGTAGAGGCAGCGCCGCTTCAGGGCGTCATGGACCTCGCGGGTCCGGTTCGAGGTGAGGATGACCCGGGGCGGGCGCTCGGCCCGGATCGTGCCGATCTCCGGTACGGTGACCTGGAAATCGGACAGGATCTCGAGCAGGTACGCCTCGAACTCCTCGTCGGCCCGGTCGATCTCGTCGATGAGCAGAACCGGGGGCACCCCGTCGTGCGCCTCGAGCGCCTGGAGGAGCGGCCGCCTGATCAGGAACTCGGGTCCGAAAATGTGCTGGGCCGACGTGCTCGAGGCGGCGGCGCGGGCCTCGAGCAGGCGGATCTCGAGCATCTGGCGCGGGTAGTTCCACTCGTAGACCGCGGTCGTGACGTCGAGGCCCTCGTAGCACTGGAGCCGGATCAGGCGGGCACCGAGGGTCGCCGCGAGGACCTTGGCCAGTTCGGTCTTGCCCACGCCGGCCTCGCCCTCGAGCAGGAGTGGCCGCCCAAGCTCGAGGGCGAGGAAGACCGCCGTCGCGAGCGAGCGGTCGCACAGATAGTCGCGGGCGCGAAAGGCGTCCTGAAGGCGCTCGATCGTCCAGTCCTGGGCCGAGTGCTCCCCGTTCCGTTCGTCCATCGTGGCTGAGTCCGCTCCTCCCGTACCGTGGCGACGAGTCTACCCCGGCCGCCCGCGGGGCGGGGTCCAGCCCCCGCGGCCGGTCCGCGAGCGTCTCCCCGCCGCTCAGCCCTCCGGAGCCTCGAGCTGGAGAGCATAGGTCGGGAAGCGGAAGCGCTGGTCACGGCCGAGGATCCCGCCGTGACCGAGGCGGGCGACGGTCGCCGCCGAGGCCGGCTCGCCGGCCAGGAGCCAGGGCAGGAGCAGGTCGACCGCGGTCGCCTTCGAGTACGCCCCGCAGGTGGGCAGGCCGAGGACGATCGTCCGCCCGATCCGGCCGAGCCAGAGCATCGAGCCCGGGTGGGCCGGTACGCCGTGGCGCACGATCCGGCCGCCGACCCGGGCCAGGGCGACGAAGACCGCGTCGAGCGGGTCGGTCGAGCCGGCGCCGGCGGTCAGGAGCAGGTCGACCCTGCCCGGGCCGTGGCTGAAGGTGCGCAGGGCCTCGGCCACCGCCCCGGGATCGTCGCCGACATACCGGAACGCGGCGACCGCGGACCCGAGGCCCTCGACCCGGGCCCGGATCGAGGCCTCGAAGCGGGCCCGAGCCTGCTCGCCGATCATCTCCTTGACCACGATCCCGACCCGCCAGCGGGCGAACGGCGCCACCTGCACGAGCGGACCGGCCCGGAGCGCGACTCGCTCCCCGGCGAGCACGGCCGACTCGGCCACGACGTGCGGGGCGACCTTGACCGAGGCGACGAGCGCGCCGGCCCGGACGACCTGCCCGTCGAGAACGGTGAAGACCTCGAGCGGGTCGATCCGGTTCAGTCGCTCGAGGGCCGGAACCCGGACCCGGAACACGCCGTCGGTCGCGGCCAGGAGGTCGACCCGGCTCTCGGCCGGGCCGCGCAGCTCGAGCCCGGGACCGCGAATCGCGCCCGCCAGGCGAAGCGCCGCCTCGTCCTCGTGGAGGTCGCCGGCCTCGGCCACGATCACTGTCACCTGGCTGGCCGAACGGCCGCCCGGCGCCCGCGTCTCGCTCGCCGCCGCCAGCCGGGCCAGGTCGGCCGCGGTCAGGCGGCGACCCTTCGACCAGCGCTCGCCGTCGACGAGCAGGTCGCGGGTCAGGACGGCCCCGACCAGCCCGGCCGGTGGACGGCGGCCGGGGACGATCTGCGCCAGCCGCACCGCCGTCCGCCGCCGCCGCTCAGCCGGCGCGGGCGATCGCGGCCTCGAGGGCGCGACGGACCTGGACCGCGGCGACCGCGGCGCGATAGGCGCGATCGGCGTGGATGTCCGAGCCGACCGTCACCCCGTCGGTGGCGTGGGCGGCCGCGCTCGCCGGATCGGCGCCGCCCAGGAACGCCGCCTCGACCGCGGCGGCTCGGTACGGCGCCTCGCCGACGCCGGTCAGCGCAACCGAGCAGCGGTCGAGCCGTCCGCTGCCACCGCCGGACCGCCCGACGACGACCGCGGCCCCGGCGATCGCGTACCCCGAGGCCGGCTGCTCGATCGCCCGGTAGGCGGAGCCGTACGCCCCGGACGGGGCGGGGATCCGGACCTCGGTCAGCAGCTCGTCCGGCTCGAGGGCCGTCGCGAATGGCCCCCGCAGGAAGCCGTCAACCGGGATCGTCCGCACGCCGCGGACCGACCGGGCGACGAGCTGGGCATCGAGTGCGAGCAGGACCGCCGGCATGTCCGAGGCGGGGTCGGCATGGGCGAGCGCACCACCGATCGTGCCCCGGTTGCGAACCTGGACGTCGCCGATCCCGGGCAGGGCGTCCGCCATCAGCCCGTAGGTCGTGATCAGCGGATCACGACCGAGCTCGTCGTACGTCGTCAGGGCGCCGATCGACACGCCGCCGTCGGCCGTCCGCCGGACGCCCTTCAGCTCGCTCAGGCGCCCGATGTCGACGAGACGCTCGGCCCGGGCCAGCCGGAGCTTGAGCAGCGGCAGCAGGCTCTGGCCTCCGGCGATCACCTTGGCCGCACCCTGATGGGCGGCCAGGAGACCGACGGCCTGGTCGACCGTCGCCGGCCGATCATAGGCGAAGGCGGCCGGGATCATGACTGCACCTCCGAGGCGTGGATCGCGCGCCAGACCTTGGGCGCGCTGAGCGGCATATCGAGATGGCGGATGCCGAGCGGGCTGAGGGCGTCGACGACGGCATTGACGACCGCGGCGGCGCTGCCGATCGTGCCCGCCTCGCCGGCGCCCTTCACCCCGAGCGGGTTCACCGGCGATGGGGTCACCGTCTCATCGAGCTCGAAGGTCGGCAGCCACGACGCACGCGGCAGGGCATAGTCGAGCATCGAGCCCGAGAGGAGCTGGCCGTCGTCGCCATAGACCGCACCTTCCCAGAGCGCCTGCCCGACTCCCTGGACGATCCCGCCGTGAAGCTGGCCGTCGACGATCATCGGGTTGATCTTCCTGCCCACATCGTCGACACCGACGTAGCGGACGAGGTCGACGACGCCGGTCTCCTCGTCCACCTCGACGATCGCGACGTGAGTCCCAAACGGGAACGTGCAGTTCGGCGGGTCGTAGTAGGCGGTCTCGTCGAGGAACGGTTCCATCCCTTCGGGCAGGTCGTACCCGACCGAGGCCGCCAGCGCCACCTCCTGGATCGTCTTCACCTTGTCCGGCGAGCCCTTGACGTGGAACCGGCCGGCCTCGAAGACGATGTCGTCCGGGGCGGCCTCGAGCATGTGCGCCGCCAGCCGCCGGGCTTTCTCCTTGATCTTGCCGGCCGCCTTCTGGGCGGCCACGCCACCGACGGCCGCGCTCCGGCTGCCGTACGTCCCGTAGCCGAACGGCGTGCCCTGGGTGTCGGAGTGCTCGACGAGGACGTCCTCGAACGGCACGCCCAGCTCGGCGGCCACGATCTGGGCCATCGTCGTCTCGTGGCCCTGGCCGTGGTTCTGGCTGCCGGTGGTCACGACGACCTTGCCGGTCAGGTGCATTCGGATGTTCGCCGACTCCCACAGGCCGGCACCCCAGCCCTCGCCCGGCAGCCCGATCCACTTCGAGGGCGCGACCCCACAGATCTCGATGTAGCTCGAGATCCCGGCGCCGAGGTACTTGCCGCGAGCCCGGGCCTCCGCCTTGGCCGCGGCGAGGTTCGCATAGCCGGCCATCTCGAGCGCCCGCTCGAGGGCCGGGCGGTAGTTGCCCGAGTCGTAGGGCAGGCCGTAACCGGCCTGGCCGATCAGCACCGCCGGCTGATAGGGGAACGCGTCGGGTGGGATGAAGTTCCGGCGGCGGACCTCGGCCGGGTCGAGCCCGGCCTCCCGGGCGAACAGGTCGACCGCCCGCTCGACGACGTACGTCGCCTCCGGCCGACCCGCGCCCCGGTAGGCGTCGACCATGGCTGTGTTGGTGTAGACCCCGTCGACCTCGCAGTAGATGTTCGGGATCGTGTACACCCCCGAGAGAAGCCGCCCATAGAGTGTCGTCGGGATGCCCGGCGCGATCGTCGAGAGATAGGCACCCAGGTTCGCCTTCGTGCGCACCCGCAGGGCGGTGATCCGGCCGTCCTTCGTCCCGGCCACCTCGAGGTCGGTGATGTGGTCGCGGCCGTGGGTCGTCGCCACGTAGTTCTCGCGCCGCGTCTCGACGAACTTCACCGGCCGGCCGCCGAGCTGCTTCGACGCCCAGGCGGTCAGGACCATGTCGGCGTAGAGGAAGATCTTCGAGCCGAAGCCGCCGCCGACGTCGGGGCTGAGGCAGCGGATCTTGTGTTCCGGCACGCCGAGGACGAAGGCGGCGATCAGGAGGCGCATCACGTGCGGGGCCTGGCTCGTCATCCAGATCGTGTACTCGTCGGTGCCGGGATCCCAGCGCCCGATCGCGCCCCGCGTCTCCATCGGGTTCGGGATCAGCCGCTGGTTGACGATCCGCTGGCGGACGACGACCTCGGCCGACTCGATCGCCTTCGCCGTCCCGTCCGCATCGCCGACGGTCCAGTGCATGCAGACGTTGTTCGGGGCGTTCTCGTGGAGCTGCGGCGCGCCCGGCGCGGTCGCTTTCTCGGCGTCAACCACGGCGGGCAACGGCTCGTAGTCGACACTGATCGCCTCGGCCGCATCGACCGCCTGCTCGCGGGTTTCGGCCACCACCAGCGCCACCCCGTCGCCGGTCCAGCGAACGGTGTCGATGGCCAGGACCCGGGGTGTGTTCAGATTGTTCTGGACGCCGCCGGCCGCCCAGGCGCAGGGCAGCGGATTGACCCCCGCCAGGTCCTGACCGGTCCAGACGGCGAGGACGCCGGGCATGACCCGGGCCGCCGAGGTATCGATCGACCTGATCCGGGCATGGGCGTAGGGACTGCGCAGAACGACCGCGTGGGTCATCCCGGGGAGCTTGACGTCGTCGAGGTAGCTCCCTCCGCCGGTGATGAAGCGGGGATCCTCGCGGCGCTTGATCCGGGCACCGAGGACGTCGGTGGTGGCCATGGCCGTCAGCCCTCCCTCAGCCGGCCGCGCCGGCGGACGACCCCGCCGCGGCCATGAGCGACGCCGCCTCGCGGATCGCGGCGACGATGTTCTGGTAACCGGTGCAGCGGCAGATGTTGCCCTCGATCGCGTGCCGGATCTCCTGGTCGGTGGGATCGGGGTTGCGGGCGAGCAGATCCGCCGCGGCCATGATCATCCCCGGCGTGCAGAAGCCGCACTGGAGCCCGTGCTTCTCCCAGAACGCCTGCTGGATCGCGTGCAGGCCGCCGGTCGGCGCGAGCCCCTCGATCGTCGTGATCGACGATCCGTCCGCCTGGACGGCCAGGATCGTGCACGACTTCACCGCCCGCCCATCGACCAGCACGGTGCACGCACCGCACTGGCTGGTGTCACAACCGATGTGCGTACCCGTCAGGTCGAGGTCCTCGCGGAGCACCTGGACGAGCATCCGTCTCGGCTCCACCTCGAGTTCGTGGTGGACGCCGTTCACGACAAGCGCGATCGCCTCGGTCACCGGCAGAACCTCCCTTCCCATGGTTGCATCACCGGCCGGAGTGGACGCCCTCCATCGCCCTGAGGGTGGCGGAGGTGAGGGCCGGATCGTGGCACTTCAGGGCGCAGGAATCAAGGCGGAACTGGACGTCGCGGGGGTGGCGGACCGGGGCCGCGGGCCTGCCCGGCCGAGCGGGCCCGCCGGGGTGCCGGTCAGTCGAAGGGACGCCAGCGGGCAGGACCGCGCCGGCGCCATGGCGCATCGAGGGCGCGCGGGTCCAGGTTCCGGGCGAGCTCGTCGCGCGAGGCGGTGGCCAGCCGGGCCGCCCGGCCCAGGAGCTCGATTCTGAGCCGGGCCGCGTCGGGGCTGAGCCGCTCCAGTCCTGGCGCCGGCGCCAGCCCGACCCGCCGGAGCCCCCGCCGGCCCGTCGAGGCGGCGTAGCGGGCCGCCCAGACGAGGAGTTCGAGCTGGCCGGCAGACGGGGCGGCCGGGTCCAGGGCGGCACAGATGATCCCCCGTTCGCCCGGCGCCTGGGCGATCAGGCGCCAGTTGTCGGGGCCCCCGATCAGGTCGAAGAGGTGGCTCCGGTACGGGGGGTCGAAGATCGTCGCCGCGCCGGCCGGATCGGCGTTGCCGGTCGTGATCGCCAGCGAGAGATGGACCCCTTCGATCCCGTCGATCAGGCGGCGCTGGGCCTCGACGAACAACCGGCGCTCGCTCGGATCGTCACCGATCCTGGTCGCGGCGTCCTCGTCGACCTGGATGAGCGGGCAGCCCGCCGCGGCGAGCGCCCGGAGCTCTTCGCGCAGCGCCTCGGCCAGGGCCAGCGTCGCCCGCTCCCGGCAGATCG
>JAKAHU010000236.1 GCA_021825385.1 Chloroflexota bacterium
CCGTCGGGGTTCCAGCGCGACGGTGCGTACTCGACGAGATCGTAGCCGACCGCGACGACGAGGTCGGCCCGGTCGAACCCCGACAGGACGTGGTCGCGGGCCTGGAGCCCGACCGCCATGAGCGAGAGGTGGCTCCGATCGTCGATCGCACCCTTGCCCATGAACGTGACCGCAACCGGGACGTGGAGGCCGCGTGCGAACGCCCGGAGCTCGGCCGAGGCGTGCCGGCGGAGGACGCCGTTGCCGGCCAGGACGAGCGGGCGCTGCGAACCGGCGATCAGGCGGGCGGCGTGGGCGATCGCCTCGTCGGTCGGCTCGGGGAAGTAGGCGTGGCCGGGCGCCAGGGGCCGGACCTGGGACGGCTCGACCCTCGTCGCGGCCAGGTCCTCGGGCAGCTCGATGTGGGTGGGACCGGGCTTCTCCAGGGCCGCGACCCGGAAAGCCTTGCGGACCACCTCCGGGATCGTCTCGACCCGCTCGATGCGCCGGTTCCACTTCGTCACCGGTTCGAGCATCCGGACGATGTCGACGAGCTGATGGGCCTCCTTGTGGAGCTTGTCCGAGCCGGTCTGGCCGGTGAGCGCCACCATCGGGGCGTGGTCGAGGTATGCGTCGGCGACGCCGGTCACGAGGTTCGTGGCGCCCGGGCCGAGGGTCGCCAGGGCGACCGCCGAACGTCCGGTCAGGCGACCGTGGACATCGGCCATGAACGCCGCCCCCTGCTCGTGGCGGGTCGTGATGTGGCGAATCCGCTCGCTCCGGGAGAGGGCGTCGAGGACGTCCATCGTCTCTTCCCCGGGCACCGAGAAGACGTACTCGCACCCTTCGGCCTCGAGGCACTCGACGAGCAGGTCGGCCGCCGTGCGGGACCGGTGGGCGGACGAAGGGTCAGAGGCCATCGCGCCTGGGAGTCTAGCCCAGGTGCCGGCCGGGAGCCCGGCGGACCGGCCGGGAGCCCGGCGGAGCCGGACCTACTGCGGCCAGGCCAGGACCATGATCCGGATCTCGGTCATATCCTCGATCGCCCAGCGCAGACCCTCGCGGCCGAGGCCGGAGTCCTTCACCCCACCGTAGGGCATGTGGTCGATCCGGTAGGTCGGGATGTCGTTGACGATGACGCCGCCGACCTCGAGCTCGCTGAAAGCCTGCCAGGCGTGGGCCAGGTCGTTGGTGAAGATCCCCGTCTGGAGCCCGAAGAACGAGTCGTTCACCCGCCGGATCGCGTCGCCGATGTCGGTGAACGGGAAGGCCACGACGAGCGGCGCGAACGCCTCGTTCGAGCAGACGCGGGCGCTGACCGGGGTGTCGGTCAGGATCGTGGGCAGGAAGAACGTCCCATTCGCCCTGCCCCCAAGAAGGAGCCGGCCGCCGAGCGCGACCGCCTCGTCGACCCACTGCTGAGTTCGTGTGGCCGCGGTCTGGTCGACCATCGGACCGAGATCGGTCGTCGGATCGAGCGGGTCGCCGAGCCTGAGCGCCGCGGCCCCGGCCACGAACCGGGCCATGAACTCGTCCCACACCTCGGCGTGGATGAACATCCGCTGGACGCTGATGCAGACCTGGCCGGAGTAGGTGAAGGCCCCGATCAGGATCCGCTTCACGGCCCAGTCGAGGTCGGCGGTCCGGTCGACGATCACCCCGGCGTTGCCGCCGAGCTCGAGGACGACCTTCTTCTTGCCCGCCCGCTCCTTCATCCGCCAGCCAACCGACGGGCTGCCGGTGAAGGTCAGGAGCTTGAAGCGCGGGTCGGCCACCATCCGATCGCCGAGCTCGCGGGTCATCGGCAGGACCGAGACCGAGCCGGCCGGCGCCCCCGACTGCTCGATGATCTCGGCCACCGTGAGCATCGTGAGCGGGTCCTTGGACGGCGGCTTGAGCACGATCGTGTTGCCGGCCGCGAGCGCCGGGGCGATCTTGTGGGCGGCCAGGTTGAGCGGGAAGTTGAAGGGGCTGATCCCCGCGATCGGTCCGAGCGGGAAGCGCCGGGTGATCCCCACCCGGCCTTTCGAGGAGGCCATCAGGTCGAGCGGGATCAGCTCGCCGTACATCCGCTCGGCTTCCTCGGCGCCCAGACGGAAGGTCAGGACGGCCCGGTCGACCTCGCCGGTCGCGTCGCGGATCGGCTTGCCCGCCTCGAGCGCGATCAGCCGGGCGAGCTCGTCGCGCCGGTCCCTGATCCCCTCCGAGATGCGGCGCAGGATCGCGCCGCGCTCGTAGGCCGGCAGCCGGCGCGTCACCTCGAACGTGGCGACCGCGGCCTCGACGGCCTCCTCGTACTGGGCCGCGGTGGCGTTGAACGTCGCCCCGGCCGGGTGGGCGGGGTCGGCCGGGTTGGCGACCTCGAGCCGGTCGGGTGACTCGACCCAGCGGCCGGCAAGGAAGATCGGGTGGGGTTGCGTGCCGGTGACGATGGCCATCGAGGCGGCTCCTGTGTGAGGTGGCGTCGGCCGGGTGACGGGTCGATCTCGGGTCCGTCCATTCTAGTGCCCGATCGGGGTGCCGCGGCCAGCGGTGCGCCCCGCGGGTCAGCCCCGAATCAGGACTCGCAGCCGATCCCGTCCCGGTCGGCGTCGAAGTGATGGGGGTCCGGCGGCAGGACCTTGAACCGCCGGTAGGGCACGTCCCGGCAGTTGAGGTCCGGTGGCGGCGGCGGAATGCACACGCCCGGGTAGGCCGGATCGCACGGGCCGGCCCCGGCCGTTGCCGTCGAGCCGCTGCCGGATCGCTGTGGGGATCCGGCCGACGGGGAGGGCTGGGGGCTCGAGGGCGGCTCGCCCCACAGGCCCCGGCCGGCCTCGCGCGCCTCGGCCTGGGCGACGAGGTAGAGCTCGACGTACTTCACGTCGGGCGGGTAGGTCACGACCGCGGCATACCCGGCCGCCACGAGGGCCAGGTTCACGAGCGTCCAGGCGTCACCGTTGCGCAGCCAGACGTAGCGCAGCAGCCGGCCGTAGCGGTCGACCTCACTGACGTCACGCTCGAGGACGACGTCGCGGCCCTCGACCAGAGCTCGATTGGCGGCCGACGCCTCGGGACCCATCCACTCGACCGGCGAGCCGGGCTTGACCGTCTCGGGCGTGTCGACCCCGATGTAGCGGAGCTTCTCCTCGCCGCGGCCGCGATCGATGACGATCGTGTCGCCGTCGACGACGCGGACGACGCGCGCCGGCTCGGTCGGCCCGGTGGGAGCGAGTGCCGCCGTCGATGGGGCGAGGGACGCCGCCGGCGCGACCTCTGCCGGCGTCTCCGCGGGTACCGCGCCCGCCGGAGCGAGCGAGGGCCAGCTCGTCGGTGACCCGGCCAATGGCGGCTCGACCGTCGGCGAGGCGCAGGCGGCGAAGAGCCAGACACCGATGACGAGCACCGGGCCGACGTGGAAACCGGCGCGGCGGATACGCATGGTCGTGCCCCCGCAGTTCGGCCATGGAGCGAGCCACGGCTTCGCCGGTCATCCTACGCCTCCGCCGTTGGCGGGTTCCGGCCTCCCGACCCGGCGTGGAACGACGATCGGCCGGGTGCGCCAACGCCCCTTGGCCGCGGCGCGGCCGGGTGCGTATCATCGGCCGGATGGCTCGGCCATCGATCGGCAGCGATCGGGCCGACGAGGGTCGGGGACGCGGCTCCTGCCGGCCTGTGCCCGGCCTGGAATCGCGCGAGGAAGGGAGGGATCCGTGATCGGTGAATTCCGGGCGTTCTTGCTCAAGACGAACGCTCTCGCGCTGGCGATCGGCGTCATCATCGGCACCGCCCTCGGCGGCGTCGTCAACTCGCTGGTCAACGACATCATCATGCCGCCGATCGGCCTCGTCCTCGGCGGGATCGACTTCTCGAAGCTCTCGTGGGTGCTCCGGGCGAGCAGCGACCCAGCCAAGGAAGTCGCCATCCGCTACGGGACGTTCCTCAACGCGGTCATTGCCTTCGTCGTGATCGCGTTCGTCGTCTTCTGGATCAGCCGGACGTTCATCAGGGAGGCGCCGGCCGCCCCGACCAAGACCTGCCCGTTCTGCAAGGAATCAAACGCGATCGACGCGACGAAGTGCAGGTCCTGCGCCAGCGAGATCTGAGACCGCGGTCCTTCGAGGGCCGTGGCCAATCCACCGCCGGACGTCAGAGCTCAGCGCGGGGATAGCTGCCGAGGATCCGCAGCATCGGCACCGAGGCGGCCAGCTCATCGAGCGCGGCCCGGGCGGCCGGAGCGGCGGCGTCGGCGTCGAGGTCGACCCAGAAGACGTACTCCCAGGCCCGGCCGTGCATCGGCCGCGACTCGAGCTTGCTCATGTTCAGCCCGGCCGCGGCGAAGATCCCGAGCACCCGATGGAGCGCGCCGGGCTCGTTCGCGACGGCCATGGCGAGGGTCGTGCGCATCGCCCGGCCGGCGCCCGGCACCCGCCTGCCGGTTGCCAGCGGCGAGCGGAGCCAGCCCGGCTCGAGGGCCACGCCCGGGCGCGCGACGACGACGAACCGGGTCCGGTTGTCGGGCACGTTCTGGATCGCGTCGGCGAGGATCTCGAGGCCGAACAGGCCGGCCGCGCGGGGCGAGAGGACGGCCGCCGCGGCGCGCTCGCCGCCCTCGACGATCATCTTCCCGGCCCCGGCGGTGTTGTACGTCGTGAGCAGGCTCCAGGGCCGGCCGCGCAGGAACCGGTCGGCCTGGCCGAGCGCCTGGATGTGGGAGTAGACCCGCTCGATCTGCTCGATCCGCTGACCGGGCAGGGCGGCCAGGCAGAGCCGAACCGGCACGACGACCTCGCCCACGATCACCAGATCGTGCTCGAGCAGGAGGTCGTAGTTCTCGCGGACGCTGCCGTTGACCAGGTTCTCGATCGGCAGGACGCCGGCGATCGCGCGCCCCGCGCTGACCACCTCGAAGACCTCGCGAAAGCCCGGCACCGGGAGCGTGCGCGGGTTGGCGAAGAAGGCCGTCACGGCATCCTCGGCGAACGCCCCCGGCTCGCCCGAGAAGGCGACCGTCGGCCGGGCGACTCGGTCGGTCAGGGGCCCGGGGCCCTCGTTGCCCATGTCGATGCCGGTCAGCGCTCGAACCAGGCCGACGGGTCGTGGTGCGCTTCGCCCTCGTCGAGCTCGGCCCGCCGGGCGGCACGCGCCGCCGCGGCCGCGGCCGTCTTTGCCCGGCGCCGGTTGCCGGCCGCCTCGGTCGCGCCCGCCCAGTGCTCCTCACCGAGGAGCCGGTTGAGGGCCTCGATGTAGGCCTCGACCGAGGCCGCGATGATGTTCTCGCTGCGCGCCTCGCCGGTGTAGCGGCCCGTGGCGCGCCGGCCGCCGGCCGCCTCGGGGGGCGCGATCCTGACCTTCACGACGCCCTGGGCGTCGGGCCCCTCGGCGACGGCATGGACGTCATACGAGATCAGGCGCGGGTGCCCGGCGAGGACGCCCGCGAGGGCGGTATCGACGGCCCGGTAGAGGGCCGCGACCGGGCCGTTGCCCTCGGCCGAGCCCTCCCACTGGTGGTCACCCGAGGCGATGACGACGGCGCCCCGGCTCTG
>JAKAHU010000237.1 GCA_021825385.1 Chloroflexota bacterium
GGTCGGGCAGCTCGAGCCGGAGGAGCTGCCAGGCGACCGCGACGATGGCCGGGCCCATGACCAGGATCAGCCCGGCCGTCCGGGCGGTCAGGACGATCTCGCCCGGCGCCGTGGCGATGCAGGCCTGTGAGCCGGGATTGACGACCGTCACCCGGGCGAGCGCGCACAGCGGGCCCCGCCCGAGCCACAGCAGCGCCGGACCGAGGATGGCCACGGCCGCGGCCGCCCGGGCCAGAAGCCAGGTCCGGGCCGAGGCCCCGTGCCACAGCTCGGCCAGGAAGTAGGCGACGGCGATCAGGACGAACGGCAGGCTCGTGTAGTAGTGGTACTGGAACGTGGCCCGGTCGATCCGGGCCCAGGAGATCCACTGCCAGGCGAAGGCAATCGCCACGAGGGCGAGGGCGAGGCTCCGCCGCCGGTACGCCTGCCAGGCCGCGAACGCCATCGCCGGCACGCTCAGCCACCACAGGACGATGTTGCCCGCGTCGTAGATCGCGCCGGCGGTGCCGGCCGCGAAGCCGCCCTGGTAGAACCAGACCGGCTTGAGGTCGAACGGCCAGGCCCACCACGGCGACGCCGCGGCATGGGTCGCGCGCAGGTTGTTGTGGTAGTCGTACATCGAGCGGGTCAGGTCGAGGAGCGTCTGGCCGGTGTTTCCCGGCGGCCAGGTCTCGGTCAGGCGGTTGCCGAGCGCGACCCAGGGTAGGTAGGAACCGACGTAGACCACGACCGGGAGGAGGACGAGGCTGGCGAAGAGCCAGGCCATCGGCAGCCCGAGCCCCCAGCCGGGACGGAGCCAGCCCACCGGGGGCGGGGCGGCGGGCGGCAGCCGACGGGCCGGATCATCGGTGGCAGCCGGTGGCGCGAGCGGACCGAAGCCAAGCCGGGCGGCAAGCCGGAAGGCGAGCGCGGCCAGTCCGCCCAGGACGACCAGGGCGAAGGCGACCTCGAGGATCGGCGGGTTCGAGCAGGCCCCGGTCGCCGGATCGCAGGCGCGCGGCCCGATGAGCCCGAGCGGCAGGGCGACGAGCAGGAGCGCCACACCGGCCGCGATCGGCGCACCGATCGCAAAGCGGACCTCCTCGAGCGTCCAGGCAATTGGGTGGAGGACCGTGACCACGACCGCGACGAGGGTCAGCGCGATCATCAGGAACATGAACGTCAGGTTGCCCCCGCTCGTCGCGTCGGGCGGGACGCTGACCGCGATCAGGCCGAGGACGGCCGACCCGACGACCAGCGCGCCGATGAGCAGGATCCGGCCGAGGGCCGAGCGGGCGAGGACGAGGACGCCCAGGCCTGCGATCGCGTACAGGGCAACCCACTTCGAGGCCAGGGCGAGCCCGAGCAGGACCCCGATCGCGGGCATGAGCACCCAGAACGCCCAGCGGGCCCGCCACCTCCCCAGCCACAGACCGGCAAACAGGAGGTAGGCGGCGACGATGAACAGGCCGACGTAGACGTCGTTCATCGCGATCCGCGATTGGACGAAGAGCATCCCATCGACGAGCGTGAACAGCCCGGCCAGAACAGCGACCGCCCGGCGCCGGAAGAGGATCCGGGCGAGGAGGTAGATCAGCACCGCGGTGAGCGTGCCGGCCAGGACCCCGGGCAGACGCCAGGCGAAGGCGTGGCTGCCGATGTCGACCGCCGCGCTCGACCCGGCGGCCGAGAAGGCGAGGATCGACTGGCGGTCCTCGGCCGGGTAGAGGGGCGCCACATCGGTGGCCCAGGCGGCCGGCTCGAACGGGAGCCGAGCGTCGGCGTAGACCGCGTTCGCGTGCGGCTCGACCACATAGATCGTGGCGCTGCTGCCGTCCGGCGTCCGGCCGAGCACGTGGACCATCAGGCTGGCCGGGTCGTACCTGACGTCGCGCACGCTGCCCGGCATCGGGACGGTCGTCTCGACCACCGGGCGGAGGGTCGGGTCACCCTGTCGGCCGAGGTCGATGACGGTCAGGCTCGAACCGCCCGCGGCGTAGATCTTCGGGCTGTCGAGGCCGCTGGCGAGGGCGAGGCCGGTGACGCCGCCGTCGACCCGGACCTCGTCCACGACGGTCGCCGTCGATGGCGCCACGAAGGCGACTCCAGCGGCGGTTCCAACCGCGATCCGGGGCAGCGAGACGAACTCGAACCCGGCCAGCCGCCCGTCCGCGATCGCCGCGTCGAGCCGGTCGCGAACGTCTTTGGCGGGGGCCGGGGCGATGACGGCCGGGTCAGCCTTCCCGGCCAGGAGGGCCCGGTAGACAGCCGCCTCGCCACCGAGCTCACCCGCCAGGAGCTCGGCCGCGGCCGACGGGTCGGCGACCTCGGCGGGGTGGGCGACGAGCGAGTCGCCGGTCCCGGCACCGGTCAGCCCGGAGATCGAGCGAAGGGCGACCCGCCCGAGCTCGGCCCCGGTCGCGCCGTCGAGCGAAACGAGCTCGTCGCTCGCGGCGGCCAGGACGGAGAGCCCGTCGTCGGTGGCGAGGAGGTGGGTCACGGGCGCGCCGATCGTGGCGAACGGTCCGCTCCGGTCGGCCGGCAGCGCCAGCGGGGCGGACGGCCCGGGCCGGAGGCTATCGAACGTGGCCGCGGTGTCGATGATCTCGATCGTGCCGGTCTCGGTCCCCACGAACAGCCGGTGGCGGGCCTGGTCGAGCCCGAGCGAGATCGCCCCGGGCAGCGGCAGTGTCGCCACGAGCGCCCGGCTGGCGAGGTCGTAGGCCCGAACCTCGGACCCGGTCGCGACGTACAGGCGGTCACCGGCGCGGGCCCTGGGCAGGCGGGGGTCGTCCCAGCGCGGCTCGACGAGCGCGTCGCGAACGGGGACGCCGAGCTCGCTGCGGGCGGTCACCCGGTCGTTGCCGAAGGCGACGATCCCGGCGGCGATCGCGTACTTCGCCAGATGCGGGTGCGTCCACTCGTAGATCGCGTGCGGCTCGCCATAGCGCCAGAACTGGAGGAACTCGGTTGCCGTCCGGGCGTGGTAGACCTCGTCGAAGTGCATCTGGTACGGCTCTTCGAGCCGGTACATCCGTCCCGCCAGGACGGCGATCGCGAGGACGACGACGACCCACAGGTCGAGGCGGTCGAGCCGACCCCCGCCCTCGCCATGGAGCAGGCGCGAACGATCGGGCCGGATCGGGCGACCGAGGAGCCGGCGCAGCGGCGCCCCCCCCGCCGAGGGGTGGGGCTGGGCGACGGGCGAGGGCCGCTCGGCCGCTGGTTCGAGCCAGGAAGCCGCCGGTTCGCCGGCCGCGACTGGCCGGGGACCGGCCGGCGCCCCGGGTCCGGGCCGGACCGGTTCGAGGCCCGCCTCCTCGGCCTCGTCCTCGAGCCGCTCGAGCGCGGGCCGGCGCAGCTGCGCGAGCGCCCAGCCAAAGACGACCAGGTGGGTGAACGCGATCGCGACCACGCCACCCGGCGAGCGGATCAACGGTCCGATCCCGAGCCAGTCCGCGATCCCCGGATTGTCCGGGTAGAGCGTCGTGAGCACGACGTACAGGTTCAGGAAGTTCGCGGTCGTGATCGCCACGTAGGGCAGCCGCCAGCGGGCCGAGAGGGCGACCAGGATCGCGCCGAGCGGCAGGAACGGGAAGAGGTAGCGCTCGTGGACGCGGGTCGGCACAACGAAGAAGGCGACCGCCATGACCGCCAGGCCGACCAGGATCGTCAGCCGGTCGGGGCGCCGCGCGACGACGAGGCAGATCGCACCGATCGCGAGCAGCAGGAGGGCCGTGCCCACGACGACCGCCGGCAGCGGCCCGAAGTACCAGGCCGGCTGGCCGGCGGTCACGGTCGCGTCGTTGATCCAGGTCCCGTTCGCCGCCAGGCCGTTGCCGTTCAGCTCGAGCAGCGCCCACGGGTTGTAGGCGTTCACGGTCAGGTACGGGTAGCCGGCCGCGGCCCGGACGACCTGGCCGATCAGCCCGACCAGCGAAAGCCCGAACGGGGCACTGAGGGCACCGGCCACGGCCAGGGCGGTGACCGTGCTCGTGACCAGCCGGCTCGGCGCCCGCCGGTCGACGAGCCAGCGCCGGACGAGGACCGCGGCCAGGATCGGGATGAGGATCCCGAGCTGCGGTTTCGTCACCGCCGCGATCGTCGCCCAGGCCGTCGCCCGCTCGGGCTGGTCGCGCCAGAGCGCCCGCAAGCCGAGCAGCAGGAAGACCACCCCGACCGAGTCGACCTGGCCCCAGACGACGCTGTCGAACCAGGTGATCGGCAGGGCGAGGAAGACCGCCGCGCCGAGCAGGGCCCGCCGGTACGAGCCACCCAGCTCGAGAATCATCGAGTGGATCAGGTAGCCGAGCGCGAGGTCGGCCACGATCGCGGGCACCTTGATCAGGTCGCCGATCCCGCCCAGCGCCTGGCCGGCGATCCCGACCAGCCAGAGCACGTAGAGGTAGCCCGGCGTGTAGTCGGCGAAGAACCCTCGCTCGTAGAAGCCGAACGGGCCGTGCCGGGCCAGGTCGTCCGCCCAGAAGCGGAACGCGTTCAGGTCGACGCCGAACCCGGAGCCCGGGAGCAGGTATGCGATGATGACGCGGAGGACGAGCCCGAGCGCGAGGACGATGAGGATCGCGCTGGCGGGGCCCCGCGTCGTGGACGTCCGCGCTGGCGCTCTCGCGCCCCGATCGGGCTCGCCCGCGGCGGGGCCAGTCAACGAAGGTCGGCCTCCTGCACGAGCGCTGAGGTGGAGCGGAGTATATCGCAGGGCAGCCCGGCGGCAGGCCGAGTGCCGTCAGAACAGGACCCCGGGCGGCGGTCCAGGCGGGTTGCCCTGGTCGGCCTGGCGCTCGTCCTGGCCGTGCTCGCGGTCTACCTCGTGAGCAACCCGAACCGGACGAGCCCGTACAACCACTTCGTCCGCCAGGCGGCGGCCTGGCTCGAGGGGCAGGCGGCGATCCGGCTGCCCGACGAGTCGGCGTTGGGTGCGCCGGCGAACGGCTACTTCCAGGACGCGATGCCGGTCAGCGGCCCGAACGGCGAGCCGACCGGTCGGGCGCTCATCCCGTTCCCGCCCCTGCCCGCGCTCGTCCTGCTCCCGTTCGTGGCGCTCTGGGGTCTGGCCACGAACGCCCAGCTGGTGGCCGCGGTCCTGGGCGCGCTCGCCGTCGGGGCAGCCTGGTGGGCGCTCGGGCGGCTGCCGGTCCGGCCCCGGACGCGGATCGCGGCGACGCTCTTCTTCGGCCTGGGAACGGTCTTCTGGTACGCGTCGATGCTCGGCACGACCTGGTATCTCGCCCACATCGTGGCCGCCGGGCTGACGTTCCTCGCCCTGGGCGTGGCCCTGGGCGCCGACTCACCCGCGGCCACCCGGTCGCTTCGGCGGTCGCCCGGACCGCCTCGGCGGTGGGGCGGACCCCTCGATCCCCGCCAGTTCGCGGCCGGGTTCCTGCTCGGTCTCGCCGCCACCGCCCGCCTGACCGTCATCTTCGGAGCGCCCTTCCTCGTCCTCGTCGGCGGCGGCGGGTCGTGGCGGCGGCGCGGGCTCTCGGCCGCCCTCGGG
>JAKAHU010000238.1 GCA_021825385.1 Chloroflexota bacterium
TCATCCTGGTCACGGTCCAGATGTCGGACATCGCCACGGTGATCGTCGGGGCGATCTTGCTCGGCACGATCATGGTCGTCATGCCCGCCTTCGCCCATCCCTGGATGCGCCGGGTAACCGGCGGCGAGGCGGTGGCGATGGGCCACTTCGGCTCGTTCGGTTACATCGCCGGTGGCGCCGTCGGCCAACTGTTCAAGGGCAGCAAGAGCACCGAGGAGATGAAATTCCCCGAGCAGCTCCGCTTCCTGCGCGAACCGATGGTCGCCACCGCCGTCTCGATGGCGATCATCTACCTGCTCTTCGCCCTGGCCTACCTGGTCGTCAAGGGTGAGGCCGATGCGCTCAAGACGTTCGCCCCGGCGAACCCGAACTGGGGCTCGTTCCTGATGGCCGAGTTCCTGAACGCGCTGAACTTCGGCGTCGGCGTCGCCGTCATCCTCGTCGGCGTTCGGACGATCCTCGGCGAGATCGTGCCCGCCTTCGCCGGCATCTCGGAGAAGATCATCCCCGGCGCGCTGCCGGCGCTCGACGTGCCGATCGTCTTCCCGTACGCGCCGAACGCGGTGATCGTCGGCTTCCTGGCCAGTGTCGTCGGGGGGCTGGTCAGCCTGGCGGTGATCGGGCTCGCCTTCCAGGGCGCGCCGCTGGCGCTGGCCCTGATCCTGCCCGGGATGGTGCCCCACTTCTTCACCGGAGGTGGCGCGGGCGTCTTCGGCAACGCGACCGGTGGCCGCGCCGGCGCGGTTGCCGGCGGTTTCGTGAACGGCGTCCTGATCACGTTCCTGCCGGCGTTCCTGCTCAAGGTCCTGGGCGACCTCGGCTTTGCCAACACGACCTTCGGCGATGCCGACTTCGGCTGGTACGGGATCGTGGTCGGCAACGTCGCCAGCTGGGTCAAGGGCAACGAGCCGATCCTGATCGTGGCCATGCTCGTCGTGGCCGCGATCCTGATCGCGATCGCCAGCTGGTGGCAGAGGCGCTTCGTCGACTCCGGCTGGGTTCCCGGCGGGGAGGCGGCCGGGCGGGAAGCCGCCGCGTAGTCACCGATCCTCCGGGGCCGGCGGTGACGGCCCCGACCCGATCACGGTCGCCGAAGGCCCGGGTCTCGACCCGGGCCTTCGGCGACCCGCCGGGAACGCCCATCGGCCGGCCCTGCCGGGCATACACTTGGCCTCACGGTGAACTCGATCGACATCGGCCAGACGCCTTCGCTCGCCTCGCGCGGCCGCCCGGACCGGCCCCTGACCGACGCGGAGGCCGGCCGTCTGCGCGAACTCGCTCGGCGCGTCCGGCGGCACGCCCTGCTCGCCGTCCACCGGGCCGGCTCGGGCCATGTTGGAGGACCACTCTCGGTCGCCGAGATCCTCGTCGTCCTCTACTTCCACGAACTGCGGATCGATCCCGCCCGCCCCGGCTGGCCGGCTCGCGACCGGCTCGTCTTCTCCAAGGGCCACGCCGCGACGGCGCTCTACGCGACGCTCGCCGAGCGTGGCTACTTCCCGCTCGAGGAGCTCGCCACGTTCGACGAGATCGATTCGCGCCTCCAGGGACACCCGGACATGACCGCCCTGCCGGGACTCGATATGTCGACCGGTTCGCTTGGCCAGGGCCTCTCGGTCGGGGTCGGGATGGCCCTCGCGGCGCGCCTGCTCGAGGCCGACTGGCGAACGTACGTCGTGCT
Source organism: Chloroflexota bacterium (assembly GCA_021825385.1). GTDB lineage: Bacteria > Chloroflexota > Limnocylindria > Limnocylindrales > CSP1-4 > JAKAHU01. Next base: position 1,682 of record JAKAHU010000238.1, read on the forward strand.
CGGCGACGGCGAGACCCAGGAAGGCCAGGTCTGGGAGGCGTCATTCGTGGCCGCCCGCTACGGGCTCGACAACCTGTGCGCGATCCTCGACTGGAACGGCCTCCAGCAGTACGGCTGGCGTCGCCCGGGCGGGGCACCGGGCGAGCGGCTGAGCCCGATCGACAATCCGGTCGGGCGCTGGGAGGCCATTGGCTGGCGGGCGATCGAGCTCGACGGCCACGACCCGGCCGCCCTGGTGGCCGCGCTCGCCGAGGCTCGGGCGACGAGCGGGCGACCGACGATCCTGGTCGCCCGGACGGTCAAGGGCCGCGGCGTCTCGTTCATGGAGGGCGACTACCGTTGGCACGCCAAACCGATCTCCGACGACGACCTCCGGCGAGCCCTCGAGGAGCTCGGCTGATGGCCCCGGACGGACTCGCCGGCTCGCACCGGCCCCCGGGCCGCCTCGATCCCCCGGGTCCCCCCGACCCGCTCGGTCCGCCGGTGCCGCGACCGGCGATCGCCACGACCGAGGCAACCCGGGCCGCCTTCGGGCAGGCGCTGGTCGAGCTTGGCCGGCGCGACCGCCGGATCGTGGTCCTCGACGGCGACCTGGCCAACTCGACCAAGGTCGACGGCTTCGCCGACGCCTTCCCCGAGCGGTTCTTCGAGATGGGCGTCGCCGAGCAAAACATGATCGGCGTCGCGGCCGGGCTGGCGACCGCCGGCTTCATTCCGTTTGCCACGACCTTCGCTGCCTTCGCCGCCAATCGAGACCTCGACCAGATCCGGGTCGTCGTCGCTCAGACGAAGCTCCATGTCGTGATCGTCGGCGGCTACGCCGGTCTCCTGATCGGCCGGCCGGGCAAGAGCCATGTCTGCCTCGAGGATGTCGCGATCATGCGCGCCCTGCCCAACATGACCGTCCTCGCCCCGGGTGACGCGGTCGAGGCCCGCCAGGCCGTCGTCGGCGCGGCCGGCCACCCGGGCCCGGTCTACCTGCGGCTCGGCCGCGATCCGACCCCGGTCCTGTTCGACGAGCGGTACGAGTTCCGGATCGGCCCGGCCGTCCTCCTGCGCGAGGGGCGGGACGTCGCCCTCCTGACGAGCGGGCTCCAGGCGGCCCGGACCCTGGCGGCGGCCGACCTCCTGGCGGCCGAGGGGATCGAGGCGCTCGTCCTCCACCTGCCAACGATCAAGCCGCTCGACGCCGACGCGGTCGTCGAGGCCGCTCGGCGGACCGGGGCGGTCGTCACGGCCGAGGACCACTCGATCATCGGCGGCCTGGGCAGCGCCGTGGCCGAGGTGCTCGGCGAGCGGTTGCCGACCCCGCTGCGCCGGGTCGGCACGCCCGACGTGTACGCCGAATCCGGCCCGAACGAGGCCCTCCTCGAGAAGTACGGCCTGACCGCGGGCCGTGTCGCGGCCGCGGCCCGATCGGTCCTGGGAGCACGACGATGACCAGCGTCGAGGTCGTCTTCCGCGACCGCTACGGCCTCCACCCACGGGCGGCGATGCGCATCCAGCAGGCGGCCAAGGGGTTCCGGGCCCGAGTCACGATCCAGGGGCTCGAGAGTGGGAGCGCCCCGATCGACGCGCGGAGCATGGTCGCCCTCGTGAGCGCCGGCATTCGGCTGGGCGAAACGGTCCGCCTGACCGCGGAGGGCGACGACGAGGCCGAGGCGGTCGTGGCTCTGAGGGGGCTGATCGAGCGGGGCGTCTGCCATCCCTGAGGGGCGGCTGTCAGCGCTGCCCCACCTTCCGCTCCGTCCCGTTCAGGAGGCGCTGGATGTTGTCGGCGTGGAACAACCAGATCATGGCCGGACCGGCCAGGGCATAGACGAGGTAGGGCGCGGGCTGGCCGGCCGCGAGCACCTGGGCTGCGAGCACGACCCCGCCGGCGACCGCGCCCGTCAGCGATCCAAGAGACGAGTACCGGCTGACCAGGACGACCACGGCGAACAGCGGCAGGACGACCGCAGCCGCGAGCGGCGAGATGATCAGCAGCCCACCATAGGCGGCCGACACGCCACGACCGCCCTGGAACCCGATGAACGGTGAGCGGCTGTGCCCGAGGATCGCGGCGAGCGCCGCGATCACCTCGAAGGCCGGGCCGAGCCCGAGCAGCCGGACGAGCGCGACGGCGGCTGTCCCCTTGAGCATATCGAGCAGGCCCGAGACGGCGGCCGCCCGGGGGCCGAGCGCCCGAAGGACATTGGCCCCGCCCGTTCGGCCGCTGCCAAGTGTGCGGGGGTCCGGCCCGCCCACGACCCGGGCGATGATCACCCCCCACGGGATACCACCGATCAGGTAGCCGGCCACAGCGGCCGTGGCGGCAGCAAGCAGGGTCGACAGATCCATCGGCGGGAGTATACGGGGCGCTCCCGATCGATGAGGCACCCGGGCGAACCAGGTCCGGCGGGTGGCCATCGCGATCCGGACCGAGACCGCGGAACGGAGCTGCGGCGACCTCCGGTCGGCTGACCGGAGGTCGCACCCGGTCGTGCCGGCGTGGGGATCCCTTTCCTGATCAGGGGGCGAGTTGGCTCAGGATGGTTTCGCGTTCCCCGCGGCTGAGATGGCCGCCAGCAGCCGATCCGGCCGACCACGGAACCAGGCCCGGCGCTCCGGATCGCCCGCCACCTCGTCGACGAGCGCGGCGAGAGTCTGGTTGACCGGCGTTGATATCCCCATTCGCTGGCCGACCCGGGCCACCGCCCCGTTCAACCAGGCCACCTCCGTCCGGCGCTCGCCCGGCCTCGTGCGCAGCTGGAGGAGCAGCGAGGGCATCTTGCCACCTCGTCCGGCCCGGACGATCGGACCGAAGACGAGGCGGCCGAGCGGTTCGGGCAGGCGCATCCCCAGGGCGAGCAGGCGCGCGTCCAGCCCGGGCAGAGCGAGGGGCCGCAGCCCGAGCGCGTCCATCACCGCGAGCGCCTCGAGGAGCTGGCGGCGCTCGATGGCGAAGAGCCGTGCGTCCGCGTAGACGACCGCCGGCTCGAGGTCGAGGATCGCGGCGGCTGCGTTGCCGACCAGGTTGCCCAGGAGCTTGGACCACTTCATCGCCGCGGCATCGCGGTACTCACGAGCGGGCAGGCCGCCGGAGGCGAACGAACGGACGACCTCCGCCAGGAGCGGGGCAACGTCCCCTCGCACGGGGGCAAGCCCGATCCCGCCCCGCCGGTGACGGAGGACCCGGTCACCCGGCCCGAGCTCGACGGCGGTCGTCAGCGAGCCGGCCAGGAGGCCGGCGGCGGGTCGCTGGGCTGCGACCTCCTCCTCGGCGCCGATGCCGTTCTGGACGGTCAGGGTTGGGGCCGACGGCCATCCCGCGACGGCCTCGACGGCGGCCGGCAGATCGTAGAGCTTGACCGCGAGCAGAATGAGATCGGGCGGCCGAGTGATGCCTCCGGGCGAGCCGACCCACACGATCTCGACCCTCCGACGCTCCGGTCCGGGGCCCACCAGCTCGAGCGCGCCACGGCTCTCGGTCGGCTCCTGTCCGCGGCGGAGGATGGCGATCTCATGACCGGCCGCGGCCAGAGTCCCACCAAGAAACGAGCCCACCGAGCCCGCACCAACGACGAGGATGCGCACAGGTCAGCCGGCCGGGTCGACTGGCCGCTCGCCCCCGGCCGGGCCCCGCCCGTCCCCGGAGCGGTAGGCGTCGGCGAGAATCTCGACCGGGTGGCGGACACGGACGCCGGTCGCCTTCTCGATCTGCCAGCGGCAGGTCTCGGAGTCGCAGGCGGCCATGCCGGCACCGGATGCGGCCACCTTCCGGAACAGCGGTTCGCCGACCTTCATGG
>JAKAHU010000239.1 GCA_021825385.1 Chloroflexota bacterium
AGCTGATCAAGGAGGCCGGCGAGTCGAAGGAGCAGCACGAGGCGCGTCTTGGGGCGGCCGCTCAGCCGGCGTTCGACATCCACGCCTACGTCGACGAGTTCAACACCTCGATCGTGGGCGCCTACCGGCGCGGGATCGCCGACCAGGAGCTGCCGGCCGAGCCGGGTGTGGCCCGGAGCATCATTCCGCCCGGCACGGCCGCGGTCCGCGACTTCAGCACCCTCGCCCCGCGGATCCCCGAGTTCGTGCTCGACCGGTGCGTTGGATGCATGACCTGCGTGAACGCCTGCCCGGACAGCGCGATCCTGGCCATCGCCCAGCCCGAGCACGTCCTGGACGAGGCGATCGCCTCGTTTGCCGCCACCCAGCCCGACCCCGAGCTGGCCGCTCGGACAGCGGCGGCCCACTTCGCGACGACCCAGAAGTACGCCGAGGTGCCCAAGAAGAAGGGGCTCGAGCCGGCGAAGTTCGGGATCTTCGTCGATCCGGTCCACTGCAAGGGCTGCGCCGAATGCGTCGACGTCTGCCACGAGCTCGGCTACGACGCCCTGTTCATGATCGACAAGGTGCCCGCCGAGCCGTCCGGCGAGAGCACACTCGAGCGCTACCGACGCGACTTCTCGTTCTTCCGCAGCCTGCCCCCGACCCCGGTCGAGTACCGCAATGAGCGGGCCCTGGCCGACATCATGCTCGGCGAGCATGCCTTCGGCTACGTCGGTGGGGCCGGCTCCTGCTCGGGCTGCGGCGAGGCGACCGCGATCCGGATGCTCGTCGCCGCGACCCGCCAGATCCACGGGCCCGAGTCGATGGGGATCGTCGCCGCGACCGGCTGCAACACGGTCTACGGGAGCACCTACCCGTTCAATCCGTACCTCGTGCCCTGGACGAACTCGCTCTTCGAGAACGCCCCCGCCGACGCGATGGGCATCCGCGCCCGGTGGGACCAGGCCGGCCACGCCGACCGGCGCCTGTGGGTGATGGGCGGCGACGGTGCGATGTACGACATCGGCTTCCAGTCGCTCTCCCGGATGGTCGCCTCCGGGATGGACATCAAGGTGATCGTCCTCGACACCCAGGTCTACTCGAACACCGGCGGCCAGGCCTCGACCGCCTCGTTTGGAGGCCAGGTGACGAAGCTGTCCGCCTTCGGCAAGGCGCTCCATGGGCGACCCGAGGCGCGCAAGGAGCTCGGCCGGATCCTGATCGCCCACGGTGACGTCTACGTCGCTCAGACGACGCCGGCTCACATCAACCACTTCTATCGCGCGGTCATGGACGCGAACACGTACCCGGGCCCGGCGGTCATCGTGGCCTACACGCCGTGCATGCCCGAGCACGGGATCGCCGACGACGCCTCGACTCGCCAGGCCAAGCTCGCGGTCGAGTCGCGTGCCTTCCCGCTCTTCACCTACGACCCGCGCCGGGGCGAGTCGATCGCCCAGCGCCTCTCGCTCCAGGGCAACCCGGCTCTCAGGGAGGACTGGGCGAAACTCCCCGACGGAACGGTCGTCGACTTCCTGGCCTTTGCCCGGACGGAGGGCCGGTTCGCCCAGCATTTCGCGGCCGACGGCACGCCGACCCGCGAGATCCTGGCCACCCAGGCCGACCGGTTGGCGAACTGGCGGACGCTTCAGGAGTTGGCCGGCCTCCGCTGAGCGGCGCCCCGGCGGTTCGTCGCGTCGAGGGCCGGCCGGGGCCCCGATCGGCGGTGCGCGGGGCCGGCCCTTCGCGGCCGGGTTCGGACCGCCGAAGGGCCGAACGGCTCCCGCGTTCGGGACGGCCACCACTTTCGGGTCCCCGCGCCCGGCCGGAGATTCGAGCCGCGGGAGCCCGGAGTTCGGTGCGACGTGTCCGGGAGGGAAACGTGGCGGCGACCGAAGCGGCGGAGATCATTCGACTCGAACAGGCGGAGTTGGCGGCACGCGAGCGCCGGCTGGCAGCCGAGGCCGAGGCCGACCGACTGATCGAGGCGGCCCGCCAGAGGGTCCGCGAGATCGAAGCGGGCCTCGAGGCGCGGATCGCGGCCGCGCTGGCCGACCTGCGCCGGGCGCACCTCGAGCGGGCCGAGGCTGAGGTGGCCGCGATCGAGGCGGAGCTGGCGGGACGAGCCCGCCCGCTGCCGGCGAGCCCCGCCACGTCACGAGCGTTCGATGAGGCGGTCGAGCTCGTCGTCGGCGCCGTCCTCGGCGAGACGGGGAGGTGAGCGGGTCGTGCTGGTCCGGATGCGCCGCGTCGAGATCATCGCCCCCCGTCGCTCGGCGGCCCGGCTCCTGCGCGCGATCCACCGGGCCGGGGTTCTCCACCTCGCCCCGTTCGAGCCGCCGCCCGGCGCCGGCCCGACCCTCTTCTCCGCCGGAGCCGGCTCGCTCGACCGGCCCGCCGCGCCGGTCACGCCATACGACGCGGCGCTCGCCCAGGTCACCGAGCTGGCCGGGCTGCTCGTCCTCCCGCCGGCCCCCCGGCAACTCGTCCGGCGCCTCTGGGAGCTCGACGACGGCGAACTGCTGGCCGAGGTTGCGGCCCTCGAGCCGGTCCGCGCCCGGGCCGCGGAGCTGGCCTCGGAGCGCCTCCGCCTGCGTGGCGAGGCGAGCCGCCTGGCCGGATACCGGCGGCTGATCGAGGCGCTCCGGGGTGCTGTTGGCCGGCTGCCCTCGATCCCGGGCTACGGTTCGACCGGGATCGTGGTCAACGCCCGCTACCGGGCCGTCGTGGCCCTGATCCGCGACGAGCTCGAGTCGCTGACCGGGGGGCGCTGCGAGGTGATCGCCGCCGACCTCGACCCCGACCGCGTGGCGGCGATCCTGCTCTACCCGGTCCGGCTGGCCGGCGAGGTCCGGGCTCTGCTCGGCGGGCGCGACCTCGAGGAGGTGACCCTGCCCGAGTCGATGGCCGGGGTCCCGTTCGACGAGCTCGGCCCCCGTCTGGCGGCCGAGGAGGCGGCGATCCGGCAGCGACTGGCCCATACCGAGACCGCCCTCGAACAGCTCGCGGTGGATCATGGCGCCCTCGTGGCGGCGCTCTCGCTCGTGCTCGCCGACCGGGTCGCCGAGGCGCGAGTGCTCGCCGCGGCCGGTTGGAGCGAGCATCTCGTGGCGATCAGCGGCTGGCTTCCGGAGCGCCGGATCGCCGGGTTCCGCGAGGCGCTCGCCCGCGAGGTCGGCCCCGAGGTCCTGGTCGTCGAGCGACCCGCTGACGAGCCCGACCGAAGCGCCCCGGTGGCGCTCGAGAACCGGCCCCTGGTGCGGGCCTTCGAGCCACTCTCCTCGTTCGTGATCCTGCCCCGCTACGGGACCCTGGATCCGACCCCGGTGGTGGCGCTGGCATTCCCCGTGTTCGTCGGGCTGATGGTCGGCGACGCCGGCTACGGGCTGCTCCTGCTCCTCGCCCTGCTCGGCGCGCGCCGTCGCTGGCGGACCTCGTCAGCGATGCGCTTCCTCTGGCCGGTCGGTGCCCTGGCGGCGATCTCGACGATCTTCTTCGGGATCCTGTTCGGGGAGTGGTTCGGTGATGCCGGGCAGCGCCTGGTCGGTCTCCGGCCGCTCTGGTTCGACCGCCGCGAGGGGGCGCTGCCGCTGCTCGTTCTGGCCGTCTCGATCGGGCTTGCTCAGGTCGCTCTCGGGCTCGTGCTCGGGATCGTGAACGCGACCCTGCTGCGCCACCGGCGCGAGGCGATCGCCCGCGGAGCGCTCCTCGTCAGCCTGGCCGCGATCGGTCTCACGATCGGCTTCGCGACCGGCCAGGTACCGGCGCCCGTCGGTCAGGTCGCGGTCGTCGTGCTGATCGGGGCGATCGTGATCCTGGCCGCGACGCTCGGGATCGCCGGTCCGCTCGAGGTGATGGGCGCCGTGGGCAACGTCCTGAGCTACGCCCGCCTGATGGCGATCGGGCTTGCCTCGGTGATGCTCGCCCTGGTTGCCAACCGGCTCGGTGCCCTGGTCGAGAACGTCCTGTTCGGGGTGCTGATCGCGGCCCTCTTCCATACCCTGAACTTCGTGCTCGGATTCTTCGATTCGTCGGTCCAGGGGCTGCGGCTCCAGTACGTCGAGTTCTTCAGCAAGTTCGTCGAACCCGGCGGGGTGCGGTACGAGCCGTTCGTGTCCGTCCTCGGCGAGGGTGGCCGGGAGCCCGGCCTGGCAGCGACAGGAGGTGCATGAGATGGACGAGGGACTCCGATTCTTGGCCGCCGCGCTGGCGGTCGGGCTCGGCGCGCTCGGGACGGCCTGGGCGCAATCACGGATCGGGTCGGCCGGTGCCGGAGCGGTGGCCGAGAAGCCCGAGGTGACCGGCACGATCCTCATTCTCGTCGCCCTGCCCGAGACGATGGTCATCCTCGGCTTCGTGATCGCCGCGCTGATCATCTTCCTGTGATCGGGAGGGATCACCGGCCGGGCGGTCCCGGAGCGGGGTTGCGCCAATGAGCGTCGAGACGATCATCCGGGTGATCGAAGCCGAAGCGGCCGAGGAGGCCGAGCGGATCGTCGCCGCCGCCCGGGAGCGGGCCAGGGCGCTGGTCGACGAGGCGGAGGCCGCCGCCGCGGCCCGGGTCCGCCAGGCCTGTGCGCGCGCCGAGCCGGGCTACCGGGCCGAGGCGATGCGGCTGGTGAACGCCGCCCGCCTGCGCCTCCTCGAAGCCCAGGCCGAGGAGGCGGCCGGCCTCGTCGAGGCGGTGTTCCGGGCGGCCGGCGAGCGGCTGGCGGCGCTGGCCGCGGATCCGAGCTCCGAGCGCTGGCGGCGGGCCCTCGAGCGGCTGATCGAGGAGGCGGTCCAGCTCGCCGGGCCGGGGGCCATCGTGCGCGTCCGGCCGGTCGACGCGGCCGTGGCCGGTCCGATCGTGGCCCGCCTCGGCGGTCGACTCGATGACGCACTCGACGAGGGGCTCGCGCCGGGTGTTCTCGCCCGTTCGCCCGACGGACGGCTCGAGGTCGAGGCGACGCTTCCGGCCCGGCTGGCCCGCGCCCGGGTCGCCCTGGCCGAGCAGGTCGCTCGCCGGCTCGGGGTGGCGGACTGAAGGAGCGCCCGATGTACGACTACGGAAATGCCCGGGTCGCGGCCCTGCGCGGTCGGCTGCTCGACCCGGCCGCGCTCCGGCGGCTCGCCGAGGCCGACTCGGCGGGTGCCTTTCTCGCCCTCCTGGAGCGGTCGGAGGACTGGCGTCCGATCCTGCGCCAGACGGAGCCGCTCGTGATCGAGCCCCAGGGGGCGGTCGAGGCCTCGATCGAGCGCCACCGGAGCGCCCGTCTCGGTGCGCTGGTCAGGTTCTACCCGCCGCCGGCGCAGCGCCTGGTCGAGGCCCTCGTCCTGCCCCTCGACCGCGAGCGGATCGTTGCCCTCGTCCGCCGTCGTCTGGCCGGCGAGCCGCCGGAGGTGATCGGGGCGACGATCGTCGGCGGGGCGCTCCTCGATGCCGCCCGGCTCGGGGCGTTGGTTCGAGCGCCGACCCTC
>JAKAHU010000240.1 GCA_021825385.1 Chloroflexota bacterium
GCTGACGGAGCGCGCCGCGGTCGTCGCCGCCCGGCACGAAGCAGATCTCCTGGCTCTCGGGCTTCTCGGCCGTGGCCAACCCGAGCGAGCGGGCCACATCGCGGACCTCGGGCTTGGTCAGCTCACCGAGCGGGAAACGGGCATGGGCAAGCTGTTCCTGGCGCAGGCCGTAGAGGAAGTAGGTCTGGTCCTTGGCCTCGTCTCGGGCCCGCAGGAGGCGGGCGCGACCGTCGAGGCCGTCGACGCGGCGGGCGTAGTGGCCGGTCGCCACCGCGTCGCAGCCGTAGCGCTGGCGGGCCCGGCCCAGAAGTGCACCGAACTTGACGTACGTATTGCAGTCGACGCACGGGCTCGGCGTCCGCCCCTCGAGGTAGGCGTCGAGGAAGGGCCGGATCACCCCGGCGTCGAACTCCCGCTCGAGGTTCATGACATAAAACGGGATGCCGAGCTGGGCGGCGACCCGGCGCGCGTCGTCGGCGGCGTCGAGCGAGCAGCAGCTCCGGCGGAACTCGGAGTAGCTGTCGGCGACGTCGTGCAGACGCATCCAGACCCCGACGACCTCGTCGCCCTGAGCATGGAGGAGCGCGGCGGCGACCGACGAGTCGACGCCGCCGGACATCGCGACCAGGACGCGGGCCATCGAAGCTACGGGACGCTCGTTCCGGCGAGGGCGGCCCCGGCCTCCCGAGCGGCCAGGATCGCCCGGGGGACCGCCTCAGAGGCCGCGTCGATCTCGGCCTCGGTCGTCGTCCGGCCGAGCGAGAGCCGGAGCGCCCCCCGCGCCTCTTCGTCGGGGTAGCCCATCGCCGCGAGGACGTGCGAGACCTCGTTCGAGCCGCTCGTGCAGGCCGAGCCGACCGAACAGGCGATCTGGTCGTTCAGGTCCAGCCCCACGGCGACCTCCGCGCCGTCGACCTCACGGGCAATGATCGAGACCAGGTGCGGCAGCCGATCCCTCGGGTGGCCGGTCAGCTCGGTCCCGGCGACGGCGAGGAGCGCGGTCGCCAGGCGGTCCCGCAGGCGGCGCAGCCGGGCCGTCGTCTCCCGGCGCTCCTGACAGGCGAGCTCGTAGGCCGCGGCCAGCCCGACCGCGCCGGCGACGTTCTCCGTGCCGCCCCGCCGGTGCCGTTCCTGGCTGCCGCCGTGCTGCTGGGCGAGGATGTGCGTGCCGTGGCGGACGTACAGGACCCCGACCCCCTTCGGTCCCTCGAACTTGTGGCCGGAGATCGAGAGGAGATCGACGCCCAGGGCGCCCACGTCGAGATCGAGATACGGCGCGGCCTGGACCGCGTCGCTGTGGAGGAGAACGCCCCGATGGCGACGGACGCGCTCGGCGATCTCGGCGATCGGCTCGATCGTGCCGACCTCGTTGTTGGCCAGCATGACGCTGACCAGGATCGTCCGGTCCGTGATCGCCGCCTCGACCTCGTCCGGGTCGACCCGGCCGTAGCGGTCGACGGGCAGCTCGACGATCTCGAAGCCGAACTTCTCGAGGTAGCGCAGCGAATGGCCGACGGCGTGGTGCTCGACCGCGGTCGTGATGATCCGGTGGCCGCGGGCCTTGCCGGCCCAGGCCGCGCCTTTCAGGGCGAGGTTGTTCGCTTCGGTGCCACCCGAGGTGAAGACGATTTCCCGAGCCTGGGCCCCGAGCCGGTGCGCGACCTGCTCGCGGGCCTCATCGAGCCCGGCCCGGGCGCGCTGGCCGAAGCGGTGGGCCGACGAGGGGTTCCCGAAATGCTCAGTGAGGTACGGCAGCATCGCCTCGAGCGCCTCCGGGCGGAGCGGCGTCGTGGCGGCGTGGTCGAGGTAGATCGCCATGCCGGCGATTGTACGCTCGGACGTCCGGTGGCTCCCGCCAGGAAGCCGAGGCACCGAGCAGTTCTACGAACCCGCACCAGGGCCAGAGGCCCCCGGCGAGCGAGCTGACCCGCGGCAGACACGCCCGCCGCGAGTCAGCTCCTCCCCAAGGATGAGCGGTTGAGGTCCTCCTCCCGGCCCCGCTCGCGGCGCCGGTCGTGGGCCGAGAGGAGCCGCTTGCGCAGGCGGATCGAGGCCGGGGTGACCTCGACGAGCTCGTCGCCGGCGATGAACTCGATCGCCGACTCGAGCGTCAGCGGCCGGGGTGGGGTGAGCCGGAGCGCCTCGTCGTGGGCGTGGGTCCGGATGTTGGTCAGCTTCTTTTCCTTGGTCGGGTTGACGTCCATGTCGCCGGCGCGGCTGTTCTCGCCCACGATCATCCCCTCGTAGACCTCGGCGCCGGCGCCGATGAACAGCTCGGCCCGCTCCTGAAGGTTGAACAGGGCGTACGCGTTCGAGGTCCCGGCCCGGTCCGAGACGAGGACGCCGTTCGTCCGATGGGTCACCTCGCCGGCCCACGGGCCATAGCCCTCACCGATCTGATGGAGGAGCGCGGTGCCGCGGGTGTCGGTCAGGAGCTGGCCGCGATAGCCGATCAGGCCGCGGACCGGGATGATGAACTCCATCCGGACCCGGCCGTCGGCGTCGGTCGACATCTGCTCGAGGCGGGCCTTGCGGGCCGCCAGCGCCTGCTGGACCTCGCCGATGTAGTCGGGCGGGATGTCGACCGTGATCCGCTCGTACGGCTCCTCGACCGCCCCGTCGACCGTGCGCAGGATCACCTCGGGGCGGCTGACGGTCAGCTCGAACCCCTCCCGGCGCATCTGCTCGATCAGGATCGCGAGCTGGAGCTCGCCCCGGCCGCGGACCTCGAACGTGTCCCCCGCGTCGGTCGGATAGACCTCGATCGAGACGTTGCCCAGGACCTCGCGATCCAGGCGGGCCTTGATCTGGCGGCTCGTCACGTACCTCCCCTCGCGCCCGGCGAGCGGCGAGGTGTTCACCCCAAAGGTCATCCGCAGCGTTGGCGCATCGACGTCGAGGCGCGGCAGCGGGCGCGGATCGAGCGGGTCGGTGAGCGTGTCCCCGATCGTGACGTCCGGGAGACCGGCGACCGAGACGATGTCCCCCGGGCCGGCCTCCTCGATCTCCACGCGCTCGATGCCGCGAGCCGTCTGGAGGCTGGTCACGGTCCCGTTCACGACCACCGTTCGGCCCGGCTCGACGGCGCCGGCCGTGTCGTCGGGCTGGTCACGCACGACCGTGATCCGCTGTCCCAGCCGGATCGTCCCGTTCCAGATCCGCCCGACCGCCATCCGCCCCACGTACTCGTTCGCCGCCAGGTTCGTGACCAGCAGCTGAAGCGGGTGGCCCGGCTCGTGCCGCGGCGCCGGGGTGACCGCGATCAGGGTCTCGAGCAGCGGGCGAAGGTCCGTGCCGGCGACCGTGAGCTCGCGTGTCGCGGTGCCCGCCTTGGCGTTCGTGTACAGGACCGGGAACTCGATCTGGTGCTCGTCGGCGCCGAGGTCGATGAACAGATCGTAGACCGCATCGAGGACCTCGGCCGGGCGGGCATCACCGCGATCGATCTTGTTCAGGGCGACGACGACCGGCAGGCGGCGGGCCATCGCCTTTTGGAGCACGTAGCGGGTCTGGGGAAGCGGCCCCTCGGCGGCGTCGACGAGCAGGAGGACCGAGTCGACCATCAGCAGTGAGCGCTCGACCTCGCCGCCGAAGTCGGCGTGACCGGGCGTGTCGACGATGTTCAGGCGGATCCCGCCGTAGTCGACCGTCGTCTGCTTGGCCAGGATCGTGATCCCCTTCTCGCGCTCGAGGTCCATCGAGTCCATCACCCGGTCGACCAGCGCCTGGTTGGCCCGGAAGGCGCCGGTCTGGCGGAGCATCGCGTCGACGAGGGTCGTCTTGCCGTGGTCGACGTGGGCCACGATCGCGACGTTCCGCAGGTCCTCGCGGACCGCGAGCGGCGCAGGGTGGACGGCCGCCGGCCCGGAGGCGGGCCGGGCCGCGGTTGGGACGGCCGTGGCGTGCGCCGGGGGCGCGGCGGGCAGGCTGGAACGGGTCTGGGTGGTCATCGGTCGGCCCATCGTCGCACATCGGACCGTGATCCGCCCGTACCGGGCCTGCTACGATCGGGCCGTGACCGTTGCCGCCGTCGTCCTGGCCGCCCCGTCCGAGTCGCCCCTCGCCGACGCGGACGGCCTCCCACGGGTCCGGCGGATCGCCGACGCGGCCTGGGCCGGGGGCGCGATCCCGATCATCGTCGTCGCGGCGGACCCGGATGGCGCGATCTCGTCCGCGCTGGCCGGGGCCCAGGCGAGCCTGGCCGGTGGCCACGCCGCGCTCGCCCGACCCGGTCCGGCGGACACCGGCCCGGCCGGCCAGCTCGTGCGCGGCATCGCGGCGGCCCTCTCGCTCGTCCGCGACACCGAGGCGGTCCTGGTCTGGCCCGCGGGGTTCCCGTGGGTTGGCCCCGAGACGGTCACGTCGCTCCTCGAAGCACACGGGGTGACGCCCGGTGCGCTCCTCCGTCCCACCTACCGCGGTGCGGCGGGCTGGCCGGTGCTCCTGCCCCTCGCCCACCTCGAGCTCCTCCGTTCGCTCGGCCCGGACCGCGGTGCGGACGAGGTCGTCGGCGCCCTGATCGCCGCCGACAGCCCGCACCGGACGCTCGACCTCGGGGATCCGGGCACGGTGATCGGCGGTCAGACGGCGCGCCGGGCGCTGCCCCCCTACGACGGCCCGCCCGAGCCGGTGGCCGGGCATGTCCACGAGTGGGGCGCCGCGGTGGCCGACCGGCCGGACGAGCCGCCGGAGCCTCCGGCCGTCGTCGGCTGACGAGGCGCTTGGGCGACCCGCGGCCGGCCCGGCGTGCGGTCAGCCGGCCGCCTCGTCGAGGAACCCTCCGCCGGCCGGCGCGACAACTGCCGGGCGGCGGCCAAGGTTCGCCACGAGCAGGCCGCCGATGACCAGGCCAACGCCCGCCAGCTGGAACGCCGAGGGGGCCTCAGCGAGCAGGAGCGCCGCGAGGGCGACGGTCGCCACCGGCTGCGCCATGAGGATCGCCGAGGTCAGGACGGCCGGCAGGCGCGGCAGGGAGAGCGAGATCAGCAGGTAGCCCGCGACCTGGGAGGTGAGCGCGAGCAGGAGCAGCCAGCCATGGGAGGGCCAGCTCGGGACCAGGTCGAGCTCGCCGAGCGCCGCCCCGGCCACGGACGCCACGAGCGCGGTCGAGGCGGTGGCCAGAAAGAGGGTGGAGGCTGGCCGACGGACGTCGCGGTTGCCGCGGCGGGTGACGATCAGGTAGCCCGCGTAGCTCAGCGCGGTCAGGAGGCCGAGCACGACCCCGAGAGGCGGATTCGCCCCGTAGGCCCCCGACCCGACCACCCCCGAGATCAGGACGACCCCGACCAGCATCACCGGCAGGGCGAGCGCCACGGCCCACGACGGTCGCTCGCCGAACAGGAGCCAGGCGACGAGGGCAACGATCACGACCTGCATGTTGCCGAGCACGGTCGCCAGGCCGGCTCCGACCGCCCCGATGGCGTGATGCCAGACCGTG
>JAKAHU010000241.1 GCA_021825385.1 Chloroflexota bacterium
GGCGAACATGTAGCCGAGCTGGGAGACCGTCGAGTAGGCGAGGACGCGCTTGATGTCGGTCTGGGTGAAGGCGATCGAGGCCGCCAGGATGGCGGTGAAGATGCCGATCGAGGCGACGACGACCATGGCCTCGGGGGCATGGCCGAAGATCGGGTTGGCCCGGGCGACGAGGTAGACCCCGGCATTGACCATCGTCGCGGCATGGATCAGGGCGGAGACCGGGGTCGGGCCCTCCATCGCGTCGGGCAGCCAGACATGGAGCGGGAACTGAGCGCTCTTGCCGACCGCGCCGGCGAAGACGAGCAGGGCCACGACGACGAGCGGGATCGCCAGGGAGGCGTCGGGGGCGATCAGCTTCTCGATCGACTCGCGGATGTTCAGCGTCCCGGTGTTCACGAAGATCGACATGATCCCGAGCGCGAACCCGACGTCGCCGACGCGGTTGACGATGAATGCCTTCTTGGCCGCCAGGGCCGCCGACCGTCGCCGATACCAGAACCCGATCAGCAGGTAGGAACAGAGCCCGACCAGCTCCCAGGCGACGAAGACGACCAGCCAGCTGTCGGCCAGGACGAGCAGGAGCATCGAGAACATGAACAGGTTGAGGTAGGCGAAGAAGCGCCAGTACCCCGGGTCGTGGCCCATGTACCCGATCGAGTAGATGTGGACGAGCATCCCGACCGTGGTGACCACGATCAGCAGGATCGCGCTCAGGGCATCGACGTAGAGACCGGCGTCCACGGTCAGCGAGCCGGCCGGAATCCACCGCCAGAGCGTCACCCCGTGGCCGGTCTCGCCGAATGGTTGGCCATGACCGAGCGCCCCGAAGGCCACGACCATCGCGATCGCCCAGGTGGCCACGATCAGGCCGACCGGCACGAGGCTGGCGGCCGGCCGGCCGAAGCGCGCCTGGAGCCGTCGCCCGAAGAGGGCGCTGAAGACGAAGCCGCCGATCGGCAGGGCGGGGATGAGCGGGATCAGGGTATCCATCACGGCGTCGTCAGGCTCCCGTCACTGGCGCATCGCGTCGTACTCGTCGACGAGCGGGGTCCGCCGGTTGCGGAAGATCGCGATCACGATCGCGAGTCCCACGGTCGCCTCGGCGGCCGCGACCGCGATCACGATCAGGGCGATCACCGAGGCCTGGTCGCGGAGGGCCGGCACGAACGCACCGAAGGCGACGATCGCCAGGTTCGCCGCGTTCAGCATCAGCTCGATCGACATCAGCATGCTGATCGCGTTGCGACGGGCGAGGAAGCCGAACATCCCGATCGAGAAGAGGATCCCCGACAGGACGAGGTAGGCGTCGAGCGAGTTCGTCACGAACGGCCTCCCGCCTCCCGCCGGGCGAGGAAGACCCCGCCAATGACGGCCGCCAGGAGGAGGACGCTGACGATCTCGAACGGCAGCACGTACCGGTCGAACAGGAGCCGGGCGACGGTGTCGGTCGCGCTCCGGACGCGCTCGCTCAGGGCGCCCCAGTCGGTCGCGCTGACGGTCAGCGCCACGACCACCGCCAGGACGATCGCCGCGACCGCAGCCGGCCCGGCCTGGGTCTGGAAGACGAGCCTGGTGGGGGCGTCCTTCGACTCGGTGAGCATGATCGCGAACAGGATCAGGACGCTGATCGCCCCGATGTAGACGAGGACCTGGGTCGCCCCGAGGAGGGGGGCGCCGAGGAGGACGTAGATCCCGGCCAGGCTCAGGAACGAGACGATCATCGCCAGACCGCAGCGGATGATGTCGCGCATCGTGACCACGAGCAGTCCCGCGCCGAGCATCGTCGCGGCCAGGATCATGAACAGGACGTCATCCCATCCGAGGCCGATGATCGGGACCGCGTCCGGTATCGCCACGACGTTCCTCTCTCCGTTTCTGTCGCTTGCTCTGTCCCACCGGCGCCTCGCGCCACCCCGCCGGTCCGGGACATCCTCTTACCTGTGGTGGGCGTGGGTGCCGCCGGCCCGGCCGGCGCCCTGGCCGTGGCCGTTGCCCGCGGCGAACGAGGCGGGCAGGACCGGCAGCAGCCGGCCCGGGTCGAGCGCCCGGCCCTCGGCCGCCGCCCGGGCTGCCCAGTCGCGTTCACGACGGATGTAGCTGACCTCGGTCTCCCGATCGATGCTGGCCAGAGCGATCAGGTCGATCTCCGGCTCCTCACGACTGGTGTGGGCGAGCTCGAAGTCCCCGCCGTCCCGGAGCGCGTCGTAGGGGCAGGCGTCGACGCAGATCCCGCACAGGATGCAGCGGCTCTCGTCGACGTCGTACTTCTGGAGCACCCGCGGCTTCGGCATCAGGGCGCCCGTCGGGCACGTCTCGGCACAGCGGCCGCAGGAGACGCAGGGGGTCTCGTTCAGGCTCATGTCGAGCGGTGTCGTCACGAGCGTGTCGAAGCCGATCCGCATGAAGTCGTAGCAGGCTGCCCCGACGACCTCGGCGCAGACGTTGGCACAACGACCGCAGTCGATGCAGCGCGACGGCTCGCGCAGGATGAAGGCGTGGCTGTCGTCGCGGATGTAGTCGTGGTTGGCGCCGGTGAAGCGGTTCTCGGTCACGCTCCGGTAGCCGGCGCCCTGGTGGTGCTGCGGCTCGAGGGTCCGGAGCGTCGTCCCATACTCGATCCCCAGGCGACGCAGGTCGCAGAAGCCGATCGCCTCGCAGGTGCACTGGAGGCAGCGGGTCGATTCGGCGATCGCCTCGGCCCGCTGGTACGGGATCTCGTACTCGACGTAGCTCGTGTTCCGGACCGCCGCCTCCATCGCCTTCATCCGGTAGCGCGGCTCCTTCGCCTCGCTCGTGAAGGGCACGATCGAGAGGAACTCGGGCTGCGGCTCGGCGAGCGTCTGGCGGGTCCGGATCGAGGCCAGATCGGCCCCCCTGAGGTAGGCGTCGACCGCGTACGCCGCCCGCCGGCCCTCGGCGATCGCCTGGACGACGGTGGCCGCCCCGATCCGGACGTCGCCGGTGGCGAAGACGCCGGGGCGCTCGGTGGCAAACGTCACCGCGTCGGCCTTCAGGCGGCGCTGCTTGGTCGCCTGCGGCCCCTCGGATCCGGGCCCGATCCAGGACAGGTCGGGGCCCTGGCCGATCGCGAGCAGGACCCGGTCGCAGGGGATGACGAACTCGGTCCCGGGGGCGGGCTCCGGCCGCCGGCGACCGGAGGCGTCCGCTTCGCCGAGCTTCATCCGGATGAACTCGACGCCGGTCACGCGGCCGGTCGCCTCGTCGGTCAAAACCCGCGTCGGGCCGGCCTGGAAGATCGCGGTCACGCCCTCCTCGATCGCCTCGTGGACCTCACCTGCCGCGGGCATGTCCTTCATGTCGCGCCGGTAGACGAGGGTGACCTCCCTCGCCCCCTGGCGGATCGAGGTGCGAACGCAGTCCATCGAGGTGAAACCACCGCCGATGACCACGACCCGTGTCCCGGCATGACCCGGGTAGGGCAGCCCGAGGGTCGCCGTGCGCAGGTACTCCAGCCCGTCGAGGACCCCCTCCGCGTCCTCGCCCGGCACGCCGAGCCGGTTCGTGGCGTAGCAGCCGATCGCGACCAGAACGGCATCGAAGCCCTGGCCCTGAAGGTCGTCGAGGGTGAAGTCGCGCCCGAGGGCCTGGTTGCACACGATCCGCCCGCCGAGGCGGACGACGCTCTCGTACTCGGCCTCGAGGACCTCGACCTTTGGCAGGCGGTACTGCGGGATCCCGTAGCGGAGCATCCCGCCGGGTGCCGGATCGCGCTCGAAGACGGTGACCTCGTGACCGTTCAAGAGGAGGTAGTAGGCGGCCGACATCCCGGCCGGCCCGGAGCCGATGATCGCGACTCGCCGCCCGCTCGCGGCCTGGGGCTCGAAGGGCAGGGGCGGGTCGATCCCCTCGTTGAGCATCGCCCGGAGGACCTGATCGCCGGCGTAGCGGTGGCTGTCGCGGATCGCGATCGCCTCGTCCACCTCGTCGCGCCGGCAGTGCTCCTCGCACGGGGCGGGGCAGACCCGCCCCAGGATCGAAGGGAACGGGATCGTGCGCTTGAAGATCCGGGCTGACTCCCGCCAGTTGCCCTCCGCGTTCTGCTTCAGAAAGCCCGGGATGTCGATGTGGCTTGGGCACTTGTTCTGGCAGGGCGGCAGGCAGTACGCGTTGTGGTCGCTGAAGATCAGCTCGAGGTTCGTTCGGCGCAGCCGCCGGACCTCGTCGGTCTGGGTCCGGACGACCATTCCCGCCTCGGCGGCGCGGGAGCAGCTGATCGGCGGGTGCTCCTCGCCCTCGACCTCGACCACGCACATCCGGCACGCACCGAAGCCGGGCAGCTTCGGCTCGTAGCACAGGGTTGGGATCTCGATCCCGTTGTCCCGGCAGACCTCGAGGATCGTCTGGCCCTCGCGCCCCTCGACGATCCGCCCGTCGACCTCGAGCCGGATGATCGGCGTGGCGACCGGTCGCTGGGGCGCCTGGGTCGTCAGCAGGCGCTCGGCAATCGTGTCGGCTCCCGGGATGGGTTCGACGGCGGAGGCGGCGTCGGGTCGGGTCAGCAGGTCGGCCATCGTGGAGGAAGTCCCTCAGTCGCGGCCCGCCGGTCCGGCCGCCACCGCGATCGGATGGCAGACGCCGGCCGGACAGGAGCCGTGGAGGATGTGGTCGTCGATCTCGGAACGGAAGTATCGCATCCCGCTGGCGAGGGGGAGGGTCGCCAGCCGCTCGTGGTCGCACAGAGCGCTGGCCACGATGTCGTGGCTGAGGTCGGCCAGGAGCTCGAGATCGGTCGGGCGAGGGTGCCCGGTCACGATCCGGTCGCCGATCTCGAACAGGCGGCGCGTTCCAATCCGGCAGGGAATCGTCTTGCCGCAGGCTTCGTCGGCGCAGAAGCGGGTGAGCAGGCGGGCGAGATCGACGATGCAGGCGCGCTCGTCGACGGCGACGACCGATCCCGAGCCGATGTGGGCGCCCGCCGCGCGAAGCGCCTCGAAGTCGTACGGCGTATCGAGCAGCTCGGGCGGCAGGAGCCCGCCCGACGGTCCGCCGACGAGGAGCGCCTTGAGCGCGTGGCCGGGCGCGACCCCGCCGGCCAGGGCGACGATCTCGCGCAGCGGTGTCCCGAGCGGCACCTCGGCCACCCCGTCGCCCTGGGGCCCGCGAACGTGGACGAGGGCGGTACCCGGGCTCGTCGCCGAACCGGTCGCCGTGAAGCGCTCGGTGCCGTGGACGAGGATCCAGGGCAGCGTGGCCAGGGTGGCCACATTGTGGACGACAGTCGGCTGACCGAACAGCCCCCGCTCGGTCGGGTACGGGGGGCGCTGCTCGGGTTGGCCGCGCCGCCCCTCGAGCGCCTTGAGCAGGACGGTCTCCTCGCCCAGCAGGTACGCTCCCTGGACGCCCCGGACGTGAATCTCGAGGTCGTGACCGGAGCCGAGCAGGTCCGGTCCGATGAACCCGGCCT
>JAKAHU010000242.1 GCA_021825385.1 Chloroflexota bacterium
TCGACCATCGGGCTCGACTCGTCGACCCGGCGCCCGATCGGGGCGATGATCCGGTCGATGATCCGCATCACGTGGTCGTCGTTCTGGAAGACGACGTTCGTCAGCTCGAGCTTTCCGGCACGCTCGATGTACACCTGGCGGGGGCCGTTGACCATGATCTCGGTGATGCTCTCATCGCGGAGCAGCGGCTCGAGCGGCCCCAGGCCGATGATCTCGTCGGTGATCTGCTCGAGCATCCGGACCCGCTCGGCCCGGGTGAGGGCGAGCCCCTCGTCATCGATGACCCTGCCGAAGACCTCCTCGATCTGGCGACGCACCTCGACCTGGTTGGACAGGTCGAGCTTTGGGTCGAGGTCCTGGATGACCCGGTGCTGGATCCGGAACTTCACGTCCCGGAACGACTCGCGGACCGGTCCCTGGGTCGTCAGGCGCGCCACCGGGGTGGCGGCAGGCGGCCCGCCGGCCGGTGGCGCGGGCAGGGCTGGCCCCCCCGGTGCAGGCGAGCCCGTGGATCCCGGGGCGGCCCCGGGCCGAGCGCTCTCGATTCGCTTCAGCAGTGACATCGCTCCTACCCCTTCATGCCCCGCGGGGCGTCGCTACGACCGCCATGCGAATAGAGACTTCCGCGGCGCTGCCCGGCCGGCCTCTCCGGCGCGTTCGGCGACCACCTCCAGGCGCGGGCCGGCGATCGCCTCGGCCAGCCGGAGGACGTCCCGGGAGACCTGCGCCTCCCGGTTGCTCAGAAAGAACGGCACGCCGCGATTCAGGGCGTAGACGACGTTCCGACCGTCGCTGACGACGGTGTGATCGATCTTCCGACCGATCGAGTGCTCGACGTCTGCGACTCGAATGCCGAGCGTCGAATCCGCCCGGTTGAGGACGAGCTGGACTTTGTCCCCGTACCCGAGCTGGTCGGCCACCTCGAGGAAGAGGCGCATGTCCTTGATGCTCGTGATCTCCAGGGTGAGCAAGGTGAGGATGACGTCGGCCAGGTCGAGGACTCCGAGGGTGACATCGTTGAACCAGGCCGCACAGTCGACGACGACCAGGTCGTGCGTCCGCCGGAGGGTCTCGAGGACCTTCTTCAGGCCGGCCGGGTGGATCAGTTCGGCCATCTCCGGTGACGGCGGCGCGAGCAGGACCCGGATGCCCGAGGAGTGGCTGACGACGAACGTGTCGAGCGACTCCGGTTCCCCGGCGCCCTCGAGCTCGGGCACCAGGTCGGCGATCGACTTGCTCTTCGGGTTGAGGTTCAGGAGGATGCCGACGTCACCGAACTGGAACGAGGCGTCGACGAGGACGACCCGCCGGTTCAGCTCCTGGGCCGCCGCGACGGCGAGGTTGACCGCGATCGTCGTCCGCCCGACGCCGCCTTTGGGGCTGAACACGGCCACGATCCGGCCGGCGGCTCGATCCTCGGCCGGCAGGGCCGTCACCGTGGCGACCGCCAACCGGTCGAGCTTCTCGCGCTCACGGGCGTAGACCTGGCGGATCGAGGCGGTCAGTTCGTCGCTGCTGAACGGCTTGACCAGGAACTCGCGCGCGCCGGCGAGCATCGAGCGCCGGAGGTAGTCCGATTCGCCCTGGACCGACATCATCACCACCGCCGCGGTCGGGACGCGGGCGGAAAGGAGCTCGGTCGCGGCAATCCCGTCCATGTCGGGCATGTTGATGTCCATCAGGACGACGTCGGGCAGGAGCCGGGTGGCGAGCTCGAGCGCCTCCCCGCCGGAGGCGGCCGCGCCCACCACCTCGATGTCGCTCTCGAAGCCGAGGAGCTTGGTGAGGTGGTCCCGTGTCTCCGGAATGTCGTCGACGATCAGGACGCGGATCTGGTCAGACATCTCATGGCTCGGCTCGGTCCGCCCACTCAGGGCTTGACCCCCTTGGGCAGGACGGCCTCGATGACCTCGGGCGGCAGGACGCCGTACTGGTCGACGAGGGTCTTGAGGACGATCCCGGTCGTCTTGTCCGTCGGGGGGACGACCGGATTACCGTTGGCGTCCTTGAAGTCCTTCGGCGAGCGGAGGGCAAGCGTGATCGTGCCGTCGAGCTGGGCGAACTTGATCACCTCGGCCTGCTGGGGCGTGACGGCGACGATGACCAGCTCCTGCTGGCCGGTCAGGGCGGTCGTCGGGGCGGCGCTGGCGCCCGGCTGCGCCTGACCCTGCGCCTGCCCCTGCTCGGCGGGGGGCGGCGGGAAGAGCGCACCAACGACCTGCAGATTCTGGAGGAGCACCTTGACGCTCGTGCTGTTCAGGCCCTGGACGGGCGTGATCTGCTGGGTCTGGGGGTCGATCGTGATCACCGGGAACTTGTCCGGACCGGAGAAGCCCGCGATCAGGTCGACCCGATCGCCGACGTTGATCAGCGTCCCGACCCCGGACACCTGGTCGACCTGGATGGCGACCGCCCGCAGGCCCTGCTCGATGTTGCCCGTGATCGGTGCCTGACCGGTCCGGCTCAGGGCAAAATCAGACTCCTGAAGCTGTTTGCCGGCCAGGACGTTCGTGGTCACGGTCCGGCCGATCACCAGGCCGACATCCGAGAACGCGTCCGGGGCGCGCTGGTCGACCGGCTTGACCCGGGCCTCGACCTGGTCCGCGGTCACCTGCATGCCGAAGGGGATGTCGACCTTGGCGTAGACGGTCGGCAGCTCGGCCGGTGGGGTGTTGGCGGTGCCGGCCCCCTGGCCCTGGAGGACGAGGACGATGCCGACGAACGCGACGATCGCAAGAAAGATCCCGATGAGCAGGATCAGGCGATTGGAGCGCTTCAAGGTGCGTGTCTCCCCAGCAGTGCGATTCCCCGAACCCTGTGACAGGTGGCACCACTCTAGCACCGGCCGTGGGCGCGGCGACTATACCAATGGCCTAGGACGGTTGGGAAGAACTGGCAGGAATCCTGCCGTGAGGTTCCCGCTGTGACGGAGGGACGGCCCGCTGGTGACCGGTGGGCCGTCCCTCCGTTCGGGTCTTGGTCGAGGCTCCTAAACGGAGCTCCCGATGCTGCTGAGGGTCGTGCTCAGCTGGGTGCCAATGAAGGCAAGGGCGAGGATCGCGACGATCGCGATCAGGACCAGAATCAGGGCGTACTCGACCAGACCCTGGCCCCGCTCGTCGCGCTCGATGAGATCGATGAGTGCAACGCGGAGTGACATCGCGTGGGCGCCTCCTTTCGCCGGAACTGCTCCGGCGGGGCGGACGTCGATCTGCGCCCAAGGGACGGTGGCCGTTGCGAGATGGCGCGCGGCCGCCTCCGGAGCGATCGAGGGCCGCGAGCCGGGGAGCCCGGAGACGAAACCGCCCGGGGCCGAGCCCGGGCGGTTTCGAGCTGCTGCTTCGCGCGGTGTCTAGACGGATTTGCCGACGGTGCTCAGGATCGTGCTGACCTGGCCGCCGAGGAAGATGAGGGCGACGATCGCCACGATCGCGATCAGGGCGAGGATCAGCGCGTACTCGGCGAGACCCTGGCCCTCCTCGTCGTCGCGGAGCGAGGCGAGAAACGCGCTGACGTACGAATGGATGAGCGCCATGTGGCAGACCTCCCTGATGAGTCCGTACCTTCGATCGAAGGCGGGGCCGATCATAGTCGAACGGATTCGGGATGGCCAGTAGTCCGATAGTACCGGCTTCGCTCACGTGGTCGCCTGGTCGATCAGGGTGGCGATGATCTCGAGGGCGCCGGCCACGAGGTCACCAAAGAAGACCAGGGTGACGGCGGCCACGAGCGCGATCCCGGCCAGGATCAGCCCGTACTCGACCAGGCCCTGGCCGCGCGACGCACCGGGCCGACGCCGGAGACACGTGAATCGACGGCCGGCCTGCTCGCCGACCAGGACCGCTGACCAGGCCCCCATTGCCGGCCGGTCGTCTCAGTCGGGCGTGGACAGGGCAACCACGAGCCGCAGCTCCGAGCCGCCGGCCAGCAGTTCGGCGCTCACACCCAACGTCGCCGCCCGTTCCTGGATCTCGCGCCAGGTCGTGGCCGGCAGCCGGATTGGACCTCCGGTCGCGCTCGTGGCGGCTTCCGACTCGGCCCGGCGCTCCTCGATCATCGCGGCCAGGGCCGGTGGCAGCTCCTCAGCCGGTTCGGCAGCGCGGCCGCGGCCGCGCCCCTTGCTCGGCGCCGCTTGCGGGGAGGCGGATGTGCTCGCCGCTGCCTGGCCACCCGGAACCACCTCGGCCTCAGCCGGCGACTCGGCCCGCAGGGCAGCGACGCTCGCCTCGAGCCGGTCCGACCAGTCGAGCCGGATCACGACCCGGTCCGGGCGTTCGCCGAGGTACGCCGCGAGCGCCTCGTCGAGCATCCGGAACAGGGCGCTCTCGAGCTCCATCGGCAGCCGCCGGTCGGCTCCGATCGAGTCGAAATCGACCGCGATCCGCGCCCGCCGGCCCCGATCGTGGGCCGCACGCCGGATCGTGGGCACGAGACCGAGGTCGTCGAGGACCATCGGGCGGACGTCGAAGATGAACGACTTGGTGGCCTCGAGCGTCGACTGGACCATTGCGGTCAGGTGATGGAGCTCGCCCCGGGCGCGCTCTGGGTCCTGGGCGAGGAGCCGCTCGAGGATCTGGGCCTGGAGGACGATGTTGGTCAGACTTTGAGCGGGTCCGTCGTGCATCGCCCGGGCGATGTCGCGCCGGAGATCCTCCTGGGCGCCCAGGACCAGCCGCGAGACGAACGGCGGCGAGGTTGGCTCCGGTGTGTCGGGCGGTCCACCGTCCGCGAGTGGGCCGACAGCCTCTGCCGGCGCGCCGGAGGCGGCCTCCCGGGAGGCAAGGGCGGCGATCTCGTCGGCGTACCCGACGAGTGCATCGCGGTAGCGGGCGAGGGTCTTCTGCTTGCCGGCCAGGACGTCGACCTGGGCCTCCATGAGCGCGGCTCGCTTGGTGAGCGTGATCGCCTGGGCGGCGAGCGCACCGATCTCGGCCGGCTCGGCCGAGCGGTTGGCGGCCAGGGCGGCCAGCTTCTCGGACAGCTGGGCGCGCTTCGCCTCGTGGCGTGAGGCCTCGGTCGTCGCCTGCTGGACGAGCATCTCGATCTCGGCCAGCTCGCGCTCGAGCGCCTCTGCCTCGCGGCGGGCCCGTTCAGCCAGGCCGGCCAGATCGGTCCGGATCATCAGTCCTCGGGCATCCGGATCCAGCCCTGGCGCATGGCGTACACGACGGCCTGGGTCCGGTCGTTCACGCTCAGCTTGCGCAGGATCGAGCTCATGTGGTTCTTCACCGTCTGCTCGCTGATCGAGAGCGCGTAGGCGACCTGCTTATTCGTCATCCCCTGGGCGATGTTGTCGAGAATCTCGACCTCGCGCGGGGAGAGCGGGGCGAAGATCGGGGCCGCCTCCTGGCCGTAGATCGCGAGCTCGCGGAACTCACGCAGGACGCGGCTGGCG